>DATFZA010000628.1:0-12087 GCA_035314765.1 Bryobacteraceae bacterium | reverse complement strand
CACGCCATAACGGACGAACTGCTTCGATATGTATGCCAGCCCATCGCGATCGCGGCGCATCTTTTCGTCTTCTGTAAATGTCTCGCGCTTGCCAACCCTGGCGAACGCGGCATTGGCCCGATCCGTTACGCGGCCGTTGAGGTCCCCATCGGCGTCGCGGTCGAAGGTTCCACCGGGCGGATTGGGCGTGCTCTTGTTGACATCCGCCATCTCCAAGGCCTTGCTGTTGTAAAAAGATGTGTGGCCGCCGCGATGCTCCACCATCACCGGGTGGTCTGTCGAAACCTGGTCGAGGTCGTGAATATTGAGCTGGCGATTGTCCTTTACCTTGGTGTCGTCGAAGAAGAACCCTTCCACCCAGGTGCCCGGCGGAAGCTGGCGGGCCTTGACGCGAAGTTTTTCGACAATGCTCGATATCGTGACGAACTCCACCTCGTATGGATTACCAACCAGGACCTCGTAGAGCAGTACGTCACCGGGGGCGTGATTGTGGCAGTCAATGAACCCGGGCGCCACCGTCATCTGCCTCGCGTCAAAGGTCTGCGTGCTCTTGCCAATCAGCGGCTTGATTTCCGCATCGCTCCCTACCGCAGTGAAGTGGCCGGATCTCACCGCGAATGCCTGCGCCCGAGGCAGGCGGGAATCAACAGTGTAGACTTTGGCGTTGAAAACGACGAGATCGGCGTCTTGCCCTTCGGCCGCCGCGATACCGGCGATACCCATACCGGTCAGGCGAAGAAACTCCCTGCGGCTATGGCGGCGATTCTTCATGTTGACCCGAAGTGTCGAATCATTCTACACCGTTTTTTCCAGTTCCCAGCATGTGGGGCCGTCCCCCTGGACGGCGCCGGACGCCCTGTGCCATTACAACAAGCTCGGCTTTTTCACAGCGACCCAGCGCAAAGGTGTCCGTTTTCCGCCCGCAGGAAGCGCAGTCCGCATTTCCGCGCCAGTTGTTCATCGGAATCGGAATCCCCGATGAGCAGGGATTCGGACAGATCGATGTCGTACTTCTCCTGGGCTTCCAAGACCAGGCCTGGCTTCGGTTTCCGGCAATCGCACGAGTTTTCCTCATGCGGGCAAACGAAGATATCGTCTATATAAGCGCCTCGCATTTCCAGCGCCTCCAACATTTTTTCGTGAATCTGATTTACGTCTTCCAGGGTCATGTGCCCCAGCGCGACGCCGCGCTGGTTGGTCACCACAATCACCAAATGATCCAGCGCTTGGAATAAACGGATCCAATCTATAATGTTCGGCAGAAATTCGAATTGACTCCAGTTTCTGACGTAGTCGCCTTCGATCTTTTTGTTGATCACGCCGTCGCGATCCAGAAACACGCAGGGCTGGGGCACGCTACTAATCTATCGGATGGACAGGAACCGAGGGCACTCGGCTCCATGGCTCTTTTGAAAATGACAGCGCTCAAACGATACCGCTGTGACCGCCCCAAAAGATAGCCTCCTCCGCGCCTCGCTTCGTACTTGATGCCCACGCTTACGCTCGCAGGGCAGTGGCCTATTCCGGACATTCGGGACAACCCACCCCGCGCGGCGCAAACTTGCCTGCTTCGGATTGTTAGGTTCCTTATTGAGTAGGTGAAGTGCCTGATTCAAAAGGTCCTCGGCAAAGGCCACGTCACATCCACCCTGGATTCCGGAATGAGCAAGATCGGATGTGAAGTTGAAATAAGGCTGAAGTCCCCAGCGGTTATAGGGTTGAAGTCGATCGAAGAGCGTTGTCGACAGTCGTCCGGTCACGTCCGCGAGCGGTGAAGAGTTGCTGGCATAAGTGGTAAGGAGGATGCCAAAAAATATTGAGGGTTCTCCGTTCGCGTCTTCTCCGATGGTGAACCGGACATCGCGGACTTCACCGGAATCCAGCGTTTTTGCGGCACTTGCCACGGCATCTACGAGTTGGGCTTGATCGACGAAACCGGTTGGGACGTAAACGAGTTTATTATCTCGCGCATTAACACGCTCAGGATTTTGACTTGCGATCGCGTGACAATGCTGTCGAAGACGGTGAGAAAGGCTTTGCCAGTCCCCGGGCGAACTTAAACCCTACCCCCGAAAAATAAAGGACCTAAGGCCTTTTGCCGATAGCCGCTCATATGCTCTCAGGCCGACGCCGCGCGTGGTGTCTGACCTTCGCTCTGTGCGCGGGACTGCTGGGATTCGTGGTGAACAGCCAGAAACTCGTCCTGTTCGCCAACGTGCCCGTGTTGCTGGGCGGCACGTTCTCGTTTGCCGTCGCGTTGCTGCTGGGGCCCTGGTATGGACTGATGGCCTCGGTGGTGGGGTCGCTGCCGGTGTTGGGGGTGTGGTCCCAACCTGGCATCTTTCTCCTCACCCTGTTGGCCCCGTTCGTGGTAGGCGTGTTGGTCCAGCGCGGATGGAGGCCTTTAATGGCCGCCATGGTCTGCTGGATTCTGGGAGGCGGGCCGCTGCTGGGAGCGGCGTTTCTCTTACACCGCACCTCCTTCGATTCCGATTGGCTCACCTTGATCACGCCGCTGATCAGCGCGTTTCTCAATGTCATGCTGGCCGAAGGCTTAGCCGGAGTAGCGGTTTTCAGCCGGTTTCTTAACTCCAACGTGCCGTGGCTGCAGCGCAAGAGCTTGCGGGTTCATCTGGGGCATGCGTTTCTCTTGGTGGCAGTGCTGCCGCTGTGCCTGTTGAACCTGGCTAGCGGTCATATCTACGGGGAAAAGCACGATCAAATGGCCGGCGAGCGCCTGCAGGAGACTGCCACCGCGATCGGCCAAAGCGTCGACAACTATCTCCAGCGCCATCAAATGGCTCTGGTGATGCTGTCTAAATCGCTATCCTTGAACGGGCGATTCACTAACACCGACGCCGAACCCTGGCTGGCGGAGTGGCACAAGAATTACGCCGGCTTCCAGCACCTGGTGCTCACCGGCGGCAACGGAGAGATCCTGGCACAAGATCCGTCCGATCCAGCGTTCGACATCGCTCCACGCGGGCAAATCGCCGGCACGGAGATCCCGCGCCTGCAAGACCGTGCCTATTTCCGTGAAACTCTGGCCACCGGGAAAGGCCAGATCTCGGATTTGATTCGCGGCCAAGTCACCGGAATGCCGACGGTAGCCCTAACCGTCCCGGTTGCCGGCCCCGGCGGCAAGACGGTTGGCGTTCTCATCGGCTCATTGGCATTGGGAAAGCTGGAGGAGTTACCCAAAGGATACGCGGCGCTGAGCGGAGCGGCCGTGGTCATCACCGGTGAGCGCGACGAAGTGATTTATTCGAGCTCGGCCGCATATGCGCCCATGCAATCGCTGGCGGACATCCCCTTTGTGCGGGAGGCGCATGCCACCCGGCAAGGGTACCTGCAGACCAGCCAGCCCTGGAAAGACGGCAATCTGGTCAGCTTCTCGGTGTGCGGACGGGCCTCCTGGACGGTGATTGTGGTCCAACCCATGGCGGCGCTCCGCGTGCAGTCCGACCAGTATTACCGCCTCACGCTGGTCTGCCTGTTAATGGCGATTGTTGTTGCTTCCCTGCTGGTGCGAAAAGCCAGCAAGAGTGTCACCCATCCACTCGAAGTGTTGGTCGAGCGGGTCAGAGCCTTTACCGTAGGCCGAAACGATTCCTTCGACGCTTCTGCCACCGCCGGAGCGCCGGCCGAAATCGCTCAACTGATGGAGGACTTTTCGGCGATGTCCTCCCGCCTCAACGCCTCTTACACCGAGCTCGAGACCGCGCTCAAAGACCGCGAGGCACTCAACGCACAATTGGGAGAAGTCTTGCGGAGCCTGGACGCAAAGGTGCGGGACCGCACCGCGGAACTCGAAGAAGCCAAATTGCGCGCCGAGGACGCCAGCCGCGCTAAGAGTCTTTTCCTCGCCAATATGAGCCATGAGATCCGGACGCCGATGAACGGCGTGCTGGGGATGACGGAGTTGGTGCTCAACACTGACCTCGAAGCGGAGCAGCGCGAGAATCTGCGCATGGCTCACGATTCGGCCGAAAGTCTGCTGGCGCTCTTGAACGAGATGCTGGATTTCTCCAAGATCGAAGCGGGCCGCGTGGAACTCGAGAGAATCAATTTCTCGGTGCGCGATTGCGTGCTCGGGGTGGTGCGGGCGCTCGATTTTCCGGCTAAACAGAAGAACCTCAACTTCACCTATTCCGTGGGCACGGAGATCCCGGATTATCTCGTGGGTGATCCCAGCCGGCTGCGCCAGGTGCTGCTGAACCTGACCAACAACGCGATCAAGTTCACGGCCAGCGGATTTGTGCGTATCGAGGTCCGGCAGAATTGGGCCGAGAGCAGTTCCGTCCAGCTAACGTTCTCGGTTACCGACAGCGGACAGGGCATTCCGGCGGAACAACAGCAGTTAATATTTGAACCGTTCCGGCAAGCCGACCAATCGGTGGCGCGGCGCTACGGCGGCACGGGGTTGGGCCTCGCCATCTGCTCAAGGCTGGTCGCGCTGTGGCACGGCAACCTGCGGCTGACCAGTGAAGTCGGCCGTGGCAGCACCTTCAGCTTCGACGCGGTTTTCCCCGTTGCATTGCGGCAGAGAAGCGCCGAAAAGCCGCACAACGGCAGTGGAGCGAGCCCCGCGTCGACCCGCTACCGAATCCTCGTCGCCGAGGACAATGCCGTAAACCAACGCTTGATTGTCCGGTTGCTGGAGCGTGGGGGGCATGAAGTAACCTTGGCTTCCAACGGCATTGAGGCGTTGGATGCACTGAACCGCCAGCAATTCGACGTCGTGTTGCTGGATGTCCAGATGCCAGGGATGGACGGGCTGGAAGTGATCCGCCGCTGGCGTGAGCAGGAGCGGACCACGGGAACTCATACGCCCGTGATCGCCCTGACGGCGCACGCCATGACCGGAGACCGGGAGCAGTGTCTGGCGGCAGGCATGGACGCTTACGCCACCAAGCCGATCCAGTCCGACAAGCTGTTTGCGGCCATCGAGGATGTGCTCGAGCTGACGCGCACGGCCAAGTAACGCAGGCCCCACCTGCCATTTCGCTTAGGTACTCCAACCGCGACCAACCGCGCCAATTGATCATAAGCTGGATATCCTGGGTGTTCCTGGGTGCGCTGCTGTTGGGTGCGATCTGCGCCGCCGGCGTGGCTGCGCTACTGGGTTTGGCGGCGATTCGACCCGCTCCGGAAGCCATCGAGAAATTGGATTGGCTTGAGATCGAACGGTCGCTAATGGGAGCAAGGATACGCCTGCACCGGGCCGCTGCTGACGCCACAGGAGTGCGCCGCGCCGATCGGGTTTGTATCCGAAACTGGCCTATGATCAACGATGTTGAACAAGAGGGATTATGGACGGAACCCGTACTCAGAGACTTCGATGTCTCTGCAGATCTGTAATGACCTTGACGAGATAGCCGACAGCCGCGAGGGCGAATAGCGGCTGTGCGATGAACGTGAAAAGAGCCATGGGATAAGGTCCCGGCACAAGAATGAACACCTGCGTCAACGCAAACCCCATGATGGCGCAAAAGGCTTCCCAACGAAGCAGCCTCATTTCAACTTCTCCGTAAGACGGGCATAGTCGTCAGAACCGGGAGTTCGTTGCACCGAAGTCGGATGCGCCTGACCATGGCAGTTGAGACAGATCATTAGATTCGATACGAGCTTCTCATGAGCGGTTTTGTGCGATTGGACCGCTTCAAACCGGGGCGTGCCGGCATGACAGTTGAGGCAGTTTTGGTTGTCGAATCTCACACGAGCGTGAATCGGTTCGTGATAAGTGCGCGTGGTGTAGCGAGCCAAATGCCGGAAGCCGGTCATCTTTGCCTCCAGGTTTCCGCTCAGGCCGTAGTCGCTGTGACAGTGATAGCACTGGTTCTCGGCAATCCATCTGTTCTTGTAATGGCGTGCCGCGAGCGTACCGCTCTTGGGGTCTTTCATATCGTTGGCCATCGGCAACATGACGTGGCAACCGGCGCATCCGCGGACCTCATGCACCCCTTCGAAGGTGTGATAATTCGCCAGAAATACCGCGCCCGCCGGCAGCACAATCAAGCTGGCGAATGCCATGAGCTTGGCGAACGCCAGAGCGGGAACATGCGCGACACCCAAATTGACGTCCTTGTCCCCTGCCTCGATTTGATCGAAACGCGTCCCTGCCGTACGGATGCAAAGAATCACGCCGAGAACGCAGAGCAGCGTTCCCAGGACCATAACAATCTGGAGGAAATCGAAATTCATGCGGTCATCCTCTTTACCGACACGGCCGTCACTTTGTACTCGGGTTGTTTCGAAGTGGGGTCGTAGTTGTCGGCCACCGCGCGATTGATCAGAAGCTTTGCATCGTAGAAGGCCGCAAAAATCACACCCAGGCGGGACACCTCCGTCGTGCGAGCTTTACCAATGACGGAACCATACTTGCTCTTGACTTCGATGTAATCGCCCGGATTCACGCCCAGCATTCGGGCATCCTGAGGATTCAGATCGAACATTGCATTGCCCGTAGCCTGATGTAACTCGGCGATGCGGTCCGTCAGCGTGCCGGTGTGAAACTGTTCCAGCACGCGGCCGGTAGTCAGATATAACGGATACTCCGCGCTCGTCTTTTCCGGGGACGGCACGTACGGCCGGAGATAGACAAGCGCTTTCTTGTCATAGTTGTAGTTGCCGTAGAATTCCATGCCGGTTCCTTTCGTAACGAACGGATCTACACCCTCGACATACCGGCGTGCCGTACCGGGATGATCTTCCGTCGGGCAAGGCCACTGTAATCCGCGCTCCTTCGCTAGACGCTCGTAGGTAATGCCTTTGAAGTTGTAGAGGCTATGGGAAGATACTTCACGCCACTCGTCCCAGACGGCCTGAGGAGTGCGGGCAGTGATGAGTTTGTCATGCCCCAGCCGAACGGCGAGATCGGCCAGAATTTGCAAGTCGCTGCGCGCTTGACCGGGCGGGTCCAGAAGCTTGGGGGTGAACTGGTAGCGCCGTTCGCCCTGACCGGTGACGCCTTCCTTCTCTATCCACAAAGCCGCGGGGAGTACCACTTGCGCGTGGCGCTGCGTCTCGCTATCCTCGACAACATCGGAAACCACAGTGAAACATTTTCCCATCGCGGCGTTGTAGCGAGCGGCGGCGGGAAGAGAAGCGCCAGGATTTGTGCACATGATGAGTGCCGCCTTAACTCGCCCGTCCTCCATGGCGCGGAACAGGTTGACGGCATCAAAGCCGGGTTTGTCCGAAATGGTTCCCGCCGGAACATTCCAGATCTTTTCCATCTCCAGGCGGTGCTGCGGATTGGCGACCAACCGACCGTTGGGAAGAGCGTGCGCCAAAGCGCCGGTGTCGCGGACGCCTCCGCACGCGTTCGGTTGACCGGTTAGCGAAAAAGGAGTGGCGCCGGGACGCCCGATCTGTCCCGTGATCAGGTGCAACCCGTTCAGCATGTTGTTGAGGAACGTGCCTTGCGTCCGTTGGTTGACGCCCATGGTCCACAACGACATGGTCGCGGGAGACTTGGCGAAGAGATAGGCTACACGGCGGATGTCGGCAGCCGACACTCCCAGTTCGTGCTCCACACTCTCGGGAGCATACGACTGCAGAAACTGGACGAGAGCCGCCTGGTCAACGATGTGTTCTCCGTTACTGAAGAGAACATGCTTGTCTATGAACCTCTGATCTTGGAGACCCTCGGAGAAGATGACAAAAGCCATCGAATTGAGTAGCAGCAGATCCGTTCCGGGGATAACCGGAAGATGAATGTCCGAGTGCTCGGCGGTCTTGGTTCGTCTTGGGTCGACGCAAACGATAACAGTGTCCGGATTTAGTCTCTTCCGCTGGCGGATGCGCTCGAATATGGGCTGGTGACATTCATAGGCGTTGGAGCCCATCAGGAAGAAGCATTGGGCGTGGTCGGCATCGGCGTAACAGCCCGGCGGTTCGTCCTTTCCAAAAGTGGAGACATATCCGGTCGTCGCCGACGCCATGCAGAGCCGCGGATTTCCGTCCACGTTGTTGGTCCGAATGCCGGCTTTGAAAAGCTTGTTCGCCGTATAAGACTCTTCCGTGAAGAGTTGGCCAGACCCGTAGAAAGCAACCGAGTCAGGACCAAATTGCTGGATGCTCTCTGAGAATTTAGCGGCAACCAAGCCCATGGCCTCATCCCAGGAAGCGTCCATCAGCTTGCCCGCTTTCCGGATTTTTGGCGAAGTGAGCCGGCCTTTAATCCGGGTAAGTTCCGGCAGCATGGAACCCTTGATGCAGATGACGCCCTTGTTGTGAGCCAGTTCGTCTCCACGAACATCGGCCACGCGACCGTCCTTCATGCCCACCATGACGCCGCAGCCAGTGCCGCAGAAGCGGCAAACAGCCTTGTTCCAGCTATCGATGGTCTGGCGGGAGTTGACCATCAACTCGAGTCCGCCCCACGTGGCCGCGCCACCTCCTACCGCGGCCCCGAGTCCTCCAAGGGTCAGTAGAACTTCTCTTCGACTAAAATCGGAGGGAGTCTGCGAGTCCTTGTCGTCGCGACTATTTTCCGTACTCATGCCGTCCCCCTTTTGATCCGCTCATATCCGGCGACTCCAAGACCGTTTGATCGCTCCTCCGTTAGGACCGTCATGAAACAACCTTGCCATTGCTTCAGGACCGCTCCCTGACGGGTCGCAGCTCGGTCACGACTGACGCACGCGGCTCGGTCACGCCTTCCGAGCCGCGACCGTGAGGGAGCGGTTGGATTGCTTGTTTCAAGGCAGGCCGTTAGTTGCTTGCTGGCTTCCTTACACTTGGTCGTTTCGGCAGTTTACCATACGAGCGCGGCGTCAGGCAAGACAAAAAGATCGTATAACGATATGACTAGTTCGTACGGTACCCCGCATCAAACGGAAGATCACCACAGTGGCTGGAGATACCCAGCCAAAGATTGCCTCTTGAAAACAAACGCGCGCCAGCGCATACTGTGGGAGCACTTTATCGTATCACGATGTATTATGGCCCGCCATCAAAAGCGGATCGCCGCGTAAAGCGTGAAGTGCATAGTTACTGAAACGGAAAGAGGAGAAAAGTACAATGATGCGGACTTCCGCCCTGCTCATGTGTTTCCAGATGCGCTCAACGAGAGCCTTGCGTCTGGCGCTGTTGTTTTTTGCCTCCATGGCGTTTGGTTCGGTTGGCATGCTCGAAGCCAAGACGGGCCGCGCCAACCTGCTGTATCTGATCAACAACGACCCTAGCACCGGAAATAATGCGGTTCTCGGTTTCTCCCGCGGCGCGGACGGCAGCCTGACCGATCTGCCAGGGAGTCCTTTTTTTACCGGAGGAACGGGCTACCAAAACGTGAACGAACGGATTGGACCGGACGACAGCGACGGAGAACTGATTATCAGCCCGGATCATCGCTTTCTCTTTGCGACCAACACGGGCAGCAACGATATTTCGGTGTTTCGGGTCCGGCTGGATGGGAGCCTCAGCTTGGTGCCTGGTTCCCCGTTTCCGTCGGGGGGGATCCAGCCGGTCAGCCTGGCATTGGCGAACGGGTTCCTGTACGTGGTCAATCGTGGCGATGGGATCCTGCCGACCCAGGTCGCGCCCTCATACACGCGCGGAACCCGGGGAGCCACGAATTACAGTGTGATGGCGGTAAATTTCGACGGGTCACTCACGCTCGTCCAGGGCTTGAAGGTTGACGCTCCGGACGGATCGTCTCCATCCCAGGTAGTGGCGACTCCCGACAACCAGTTCTTGTTTGGAGACACTTTTCTGGATCCCTCGGAAAGTTTTCCCCCGTTTGCGGGCATCTTTCCCAACTCGCATAGCCTCCTGATCTCGTTCACTTTGGATGAGGACGACGGCTCGACCGAAGCTCAGCCGGCCGTGGGCCTTCCCAATCGAGCTCCGTTCGTCGGCGGCGGTACATTCCGGCCTTTCATCCTCGGTTTGAGGCCACATCCCACGCAGAACATCCTCTACGCCGACGCACCGGGCGCGGGGGCATTGGTTGTCTTCACCTGGGATGAGAATGGAGCCCTGACGTATCATGGCGCGGTGACCGCTAACGGCGCAGGCGTACAATGCTGGACCGCCATCGATCCAGCGGCGAAATTTCTTTACCTCTCCGCGGTTGGCCCAAATGTTATCAGCGTATTCTCCCTGGCCGATCCGCTGAACCCAACGTGGGTCCAAAATCTTGCGCTGGGCGGACCGGCAGCAAAGTTGCCGGCGGGCACGCCGGAGCCCTACACATACACCACAGCGCCGTTCAATCTTTCCGTCGATCCTTCAGGCCAATTTCTCTATGTGGAAAATCACACCACTTGCTCCGCTACCAGCGTCGATCCGGTGAACTGTCCGGCGGGCAATGCAATTCACATCTTGACGATCAATTCAGATGGAACGCTAACGGAGCCAGCGTCGTCTCCCATGATCTTCTCGCCGGCCATGGTGCCAAACGATACCCATCCCAAGGGAATCGTAGTCCTGTAAAAGAAATCAGGCGCTGCGCGCGGTCTTAACACTGATCCGCATCGCCGCTCGCAGCGCCCGGGCGAGCTCGGGACCGGCGCTTTCGAGCTCGTGACGATGCGCCAGAGAGAGTTTGCGCAGTAAAGACGCGCCGCGCCGGGTTAGCTGAACGACGACTAGCCGGTGATCCGTTTCGCTTCGAGCGCGAACTACCGCTCCGAGGGCTTCGAGCCGGTTCACCAATTCGACGGTGCTGTGGTGTCGGATACACAGCCTGACGGCTAATTCTCCAATGGTGGCTTTCTTCCCTTGGGGAATCCCTTGCACCGCCAGTAGCATTTGGTGCTGCTGTGGCTCCAGACCATATGCGCGCGCCTGCCCTTCGCTAAAGGCGAGGAATTTTCTAATCTGATGGCGGAATTCCGCCAGGGCACGGTAGTCCGCGAGCGCTAGGTCGGCCACATCCAACATCGTAACTGAGGCGAAGAGAGGTACCCGACTATTTGATGACGCATCTCGCGATCGCCGTGCGGCTGCGGTCGACAGCGGCTTGGACCGCAAGAACCGGAGTGTCGCGTCCGCTATGGGCCTGATATGCTGGCGGTCTCGTGACTATTCCGGAGCGCATCGGGAAATTGGATTGGCCCAACATCGAACAGTCGTTATGGGAACAGGGATACGCCTGCACCGGGCCGCTGCTGACGCCACAGGAGTGCGCCGCGCTGATCGAGTTGTATCCGAATCAGAGCCTGTTCCGCAGCCGCATCGAGATGGCGCGTTACCGCTTTGGTGAGGGCGATTACCAGTACTTCGCAAATCCCCTGCCACCTGTGGTCGTGCAGTTGCGCGAGAGCGTCTATCCGCGCCTGGCGCGAGTGGCGAACGATTGGAATCAAATTTTGGAAGTACCAGAGCGCTTTCCCGATTTGCTCGCTACGTTCCTGTCGCAATGCCATGCGGCTGGACAAACAAAACCGACTCCTCTGCTGTTGCACTACGAAGCGGGCGGCTATAACTGCCTGCATCAGGATCTATATGGGGACGTCGCGTTTCCGATGCAATTGGTCTGTTGCTTGAGCCAGCCGGGCCGCGATTTTCAAGGCGGCGAATTTTTGATCTTGGAGCAGCGCCCACGCGCGCAATCCCGCGGAGAAGCCGTATCGCCGGGCCTAGGCGAGGGCATCGTGTTTACCACCCGCTATCGCCCGGTGAAAGGCGCGCGCGGCTACTACCGCGCCAACCTGAAGCATGGCGTGAGCCGCATAAGAAGCGGCTCCCGCTACACGCTTGGCGTCATCTTCCACGGCGCGCAATAAGTTCTCCCCTTTTTGGGGCCGGTTATTAACCTGTTTTGCATCGGCGGGTCGCACGGGAGGAAAATGAAAGCCTGCGGGTTCGCGATGCGGAAGGGGACACAGCGAGCCCGAGTCCGATCTCCCTCAATCAAATTTGCCGTAGCTGTGTCCCTTGAACGCCCGGAATGATTGGCAGGTTTTCGAGAGAGGCGGTTCTTCAACCCGCACAACGGCCGATCAGTAATAAATCAGTAATCCGCCCACCCTAGAAAAGCGGATGCCGGAACAGATGGTTTACCAGAAACGCGCTGGTAAACGCCAGCGCGGACATATAGCAGAATTGCGCGGCCGGCCACTTCCAACCACCCGTCTC
>DATFZA010000627.1:0-5105 GCA_035314765.1 Bryobacteraceae bacterium | reverse complement strand
ATACGCGTCGGCCAATTGGCGCGCGATTTCTGCCCGGTCCTGCGCTTCGGGCAGAAAAATCGGCATGGGGCGCTCAAAGCTGTCTTCGGAGTCCGGGCTTTCAATCAGTCCTCGCACTTCGTCATGCAAGGGATAAAGAGCGGCCACCGCCGTCTCATAACGCTTGGCGGCGTAAGCAATGCGGAAGATTTGAATTTTGTCTTCGGTATGGTTGGGGTCGATGGCCACAGCGCCTTGCAAAAGGCGCAGCTTGACGGCGGGATCGGGCGCTTGCGCGGCGGCATCGATGCGCGACGCATACGCGTACGGTTTTTCGGCATTGGCCGGAGCGATTGCCGCGGTCGAAAGCAGGTTGAGTTCCGCGGAATTTGTCTGCAACCCGCTCGCCTTTGAATGCCTGGCTGCATCCACCCGGACGGCATAGGGCGCCATGCTGGAACCGGCCACGGCCGCGAGCAGCTTGGCATCGCTGGCAGCCTGGCCAAGCAACTCCTTGGATGTTTCATCCCAAGGCTGGGCCTTCACTCGCGCCGACAGGAACTCCACCGCTTCCGCGCCGTGGCCTTTGCGCAGCAGCAGACCGCCGGCGTCCGCCAGATTCTCGAAACGCTCGCCGACGATTCTGGTCATGCGGCGCAGCAGAGTGACAGCGCCAGCAACGTCGTTTTGATCGAGCCGGATTTCAGCCAGGCCCAGAAACGCCGCCTGCGTGTACTCGTGCGCATCCAGTTGCCGGGTGTAGAGATATTCGAGCACCTGACGCGAAGCCGCCGCATTGCCGTGCAGCGTGAGTTCATTGGCCGTTCGCTGCAAATCGTCAGCGGGAGGCGCGGCGGCCGTGTCCTTGCGATAGCGATCGAGCAGCGCCGGCAACGTTCCCTGTTGGGCCGCGATGCGTATCTCCAACGACGCGACCTGGCCCAGATGATCTTTCCAGTATTTGTCAGGCAGGGCCGTCAGTATTCGCGCGGCATCGGCGGCGCGATCGTGATTGACCAGGTATTCGGCAAACTCCATCTGCCGGGACCGCAATTCATTCTCGGCGGCCGTACGCGCATCTCCGAAACTCGCCTGCACCACGCCGCCCGCGGCATCGATGGAGGATTGATACACCAGCGGGCGCCGATCTTCCGGCAGCCAGCCGGCGCGGGCCAGCCAACTTAGGAAACTGGCTCGATCCGTCGCCGTTCGGCTGAGATCGACGATCCAAGCGACGCCCGCGGCTGAATTACCGGATGCGGCCAGCGCACCTTTCATAAGGGGGTCCGCTTGCCAGCTTCCGTTGCGCCGGATGTAGGTTCGGAGCAGCTTATCGGCATCGGCGCGCACCGGTGCGAGCATATTGTTTTTGCCGATGTGAACCAGCGTGGTATGGACGTTCTCCCAGAACTCCAGCGGCGCTTTGCTTTGGTCCTGCTGCCACGCGAAGGCTTGTAGCGCGAGCGACCAGTCGCGAGCCGCCTCGTCGCGCTTTTTCTCTTGCGCGGCGATGAGAGCCAGCCGGTCATAAGCGTCGCCACGCCGCGAATCGAGTTGCAGCGCGTTCCGATAATCCGCCTCGGCTTGCGGCAACCGGCCGTCTTCGCGATAGAGTTCCGCCAGGCGGAAGTATCCTTCCGCGCTAGCCGGCGAAGCTTCCAGCAATGCCGGTAAATAGTCGTCGGCATCGGGTTGCTTCCGGATCTGCTCGTATTCGCCAAAGTGCGTGCCATAGTCGAACCAGATATCGCCAACCAGTTGCGCGTTACGGTCCGCCGGTTTTAGAAGCCGCTCGCCAATGGTCGCGATCCCCAGAGCGTCGCGGAACGACGAAGCGACGGCAGGCGCGGAACTTGCCAGATACAGTCCGACCAAACCCGTGTAGGCTTTGGTCCAGACCGGCGGCAAGCCGCGGCCGCGCGCGGCAATCAAGTCCAGAGCGCGGGTTGCATTCAGATTGTCGATACCGTACGTTGCGATCGCGTCCCGCACGGCTTCGGCTTTGTCCGAGCCGGCCAAAATATCCAGACGCTGCGGCGTACGGGCATTCAGTAGGCTCGCATAGCGAGCGACTAATCCCGAGTTGAGCACGCCCATCTGGTCGAGTTGGCTGAGCACGCGCAGTTCGTTGGTTGGGTCGCCTGCCAACCGGTATTTGTTCGCTGCCTGCACCAGCAGATTGTCCCGGCCTTCCTTGTCGGCGGGAAATATTCTCCAGTAACGCTCCAGTTGGCTGGCGTACTCGGCATACTGGAGCCGCGTATCCTGCAGGTGTTCGATCCGATCCAGCATCTGGCCGGGTTCCGCTGTCTGCTGATCGTACCTCCACTTGACGAGAACATCGAGCAAGCCGGCCGCGTCAACCAGAGACAAGTAATTTCGCGCGCGCTGCAGGTTTTGCTGGGGCGGGCCCGCGGTTACAAATGCGGCCAGTTGGGCCTTCTCTTCGGGCGTATAATACTGCGCGGCTACCGCCCCGATCTGCCGCATCACCTGATCGATGTCGGATGGCTGATCCGCATTTTTCGGCGCAGCGGCTTGAATGCGGTGAATCGCATCGGGATAAGCGCGCAATCGCGCCATCACGCGGGCATAAACGATTGCGCCGGACGAGTTCTCGACTAACAAGCGGTCGCCCGCGAGCGCGACGCCTTTTTCGGCATACTCGCGCGCTGGCTTCAACATTCCCCATTCGTCCAGCCGTCCCGCGGCCTGGAAATAATTCTGCGCCTGCTCCGGCCGGCCGTCGATGAGAGCCTTGCGTAACGCCTGAACGGCGGCCTCGGGCTGTTGCTGCCGCGCGCGCACGGCGGCCAGCTTTTCCAGCCAGACGGTGTTGTGATAGTTGAGATCGTAAAGTTTGGTGTAGGTAGCGGCGGCTTCGTCAAAACGGAGGGCACGTTCTTCCAGCTCCGCCCGAGCCATGTACAAATCCACGCGGTCCGGCCGGACGAGCGTGGCCCGGTTATAGGCTGCGATGGCCGCTGGAAAATCTTCCAACTGGGTTTCGACGCGCGCCAGCACCATGGGCCAGCGATAATCCTTGGGAGAATCGCTGGCGGTCTTCTCGTAATAGGCAGTCAATTGCTGGCCGAGGTTGTGGGCTTGCGCGTACAGCGCCGCTTCCCGCGTCAGATCGCCATCTTCCGGATAGCGGCTGACGATTTCGATGTATTGATCCAGCGCGCCCGAAAATTCATTCAAGCGGGTCAGCGCCGGAATCAGGCCTCTGCGCAAAGCGGCCATTTTCTCCACGCGCTCCGGCTGCGGTAGCTGCGCATTTTTCAGAGCTTCGAGTTCAGCGTTGTAGAAATCGCGCAGACCGCGGTCGTCCCCGTGCTTGCCGAAAGTGTCGGCTACCGCGGCCGTGTATTCGGGGTTATAGGGATCGTCCTTGCGTAGCGTTGCGAGCAAAGTGCGTGCACGATTGTAATCCGCCGCGTCCGTCGCCTTGCGGGCGGCTTCAAACGTAAACTGCTTGCGATAGGCCGGGCTGGCGCCGGCGGCCGCCTTCTCCAGCGTATCGATCGCCGCTTGCGTATTCTTGTTGCGCCAATAATAGTCGACGGTGGCGCGCACTACGCCTAGAATCGCTGGGTTGTCCCGATACACGGCGGCGATGGCGCGGGCCGCGGCTTCGGGATTATTGTGTCCTTCATAGAAGCGCGCCAGCGCCAGGCGGTTCTGCATCTTCTCCACCGGATCTGTGGTCAGAGCGGTCTGGCGAAGCAGCGCATGCTCTTCGACAGCGTCAAATCCCTGGATGCGGCCGGTGTCCTGTACATAGGTGAGGAGTTCCGGGGCGCTAGCGCGGTCCGCCAGGCTGACCAGGAATGCCTCCAGATCGGGCCGGCGGGTTTGGGCGACCAGAACGTCTACGCGTAGGGAAACCGCGCCCACCGCTGGATCGGGACCATCGGCCGCCCTGGCCGTTACTTCCTCAATCAAATCCCGGTCGCGCGGCCGGCGCGCCAGTTGAATCAGGCGTGCCCGGGCTTGCGCTCCATCTTCAGATGACGCGCCTTTCGCGTATTCTTCCACGGCCTTGCGATACTCGCGCCGGTCCTCATAAATCGCGCCGGTTTCATACGCGAACAGCGCCGGTCTGCCAAGCTGCTGGCGCCCGCGAGCCAACAGCCGCAAGGCGTCGTCATAACGGAAATAATCCCAGAAAATGGTCGCGCTTTCGAGATAGCCGTCGGCAGCGCCGGGCCGAACTTCGGCGATCCGGTTCCATTGTTGGCCAGCTTGCGGAAACATTTCGCGGTCGGCATAGATCTCACCGGTCAAGGTGAGCGACTTCTCATCGCGCGGGTCGTACTTGGTGAGGTTCTCCTCGATTGCCGCTGCTGTCCGAGTGTTCTTGAGTTCGTTAGCGGCGTCGTATGTGGCGAGCGAGCGGTACAGCATCGCCGCCCGAGTGTCGAGCGTCGAGTCTGCCGGGTATTGCGCCACCAGCGTCTGGAACAATGGCGCCGCCGTCTCAAAGTGGGATTGCCAGGCCTGCGCCTCGGCTTGCATGGTTTGCATCGCGGGATTCTGTGGAGCGCTGTTCAGCGACGCCAGTTCGGCATCCAGGCGCTTGGTACGCGACAACAACTCAAAGAAGCGATCGCGCAGGCCGGGCGAATAGAACCAATACCGGCGCAATAGCGCTTCACTCGCCGCGGCGTCAAACGTTGCTTTTTGCGCATACGCATTCGACAAATTTTCGACGAACACCAGATCGTGCGGGAAGCGCTGGTGCGCGTATAAATTGACTTGGCGATAGAGCACCGGCGATAGGGACTGCCCTGCGCCAACATTACGGACGTACGATTCCATTTCGCTGCCGGAGAAAATCTTGGCGACATCGCGAGTGAGCTGCTCGAACTGCGCGCTCTGCTTCTGGCGCAGATACCAGCGGGCGAGTTTGTGGCTCCAATCGCTGTCCGGAAACTGCGCCATGGCCTTGCGGTAAGTCGCTTCCAGGTCCGCGCTCATTTTATTTTGCTCGAGGAACGCGGCCAGGCGCTCATAGAGGCCAGGGTCGTTGGCATTGCGATCGATTTCCCGCCGGTACAGCACAAGCGCGTCTTGCAGACGCTTCAGCGCCACCAGCCTGGCGATGTAGCGATCCAGCACTT
>DATFZA010000626.1:0-8253 GCA_035314765.1 Bryobacteraceae bacterium | reverse complement strand
TATTTTCCCAATTGATTCCGGGCGCGCTCCAGGTTTTGTTTGGCCGTTGCGTTGCCTGGGTCGATCCGGAGAGCCTGCTCAAATGCAGCCATGGCGCCGCGCAAATCACCGGTGATAGCCAGCGCGGTTCCGAGATTGGTCTGCACTTCACTGTTGTCCGGCTCCAGCTCCGCCGCGCGCTCGAGATGCGGCAGCGCCTCCGGAATCTTGTTCTCCCCCGTGTAGATTCCAGCCAGCAAATAGTGCGCTTTCCCATCGTTGGGCCGGCGGGCCAGATACGTATCTAATTCCCGAATCGCGCCGGCCGTGTCACCTTGGCTGGCGAGCACCTGGGCCAGGTTGACTCGGGCATTGGCGTAATCGGGATCCTGCTTCAACACGGCTGAAAATTCCGCTCCCGCTTCTTCCAAACGGCCGCTCGCCAGCAACGCCACGCCGTATGCATTGCGCGCCGCCTCCGCGTCGGGTCGCAGGTGGGCGGCTTCATCGAGATATTCCAGCGCCTCTTTTTCCCGGCCGGCAGCCAGCAGCGCGGCGCCGAGATTGTAGTGAGCGACGTAATCCGCCGGATATTTCTCCAGCCGGCGGCGCATTACCGCCTGATGTAACTCCATGCGTGCGTCATTTCCGTGCGGCAGGAGCTGAAACCAAACGTGGCCCATCTCGTCGTCGCTGCGATTGCCGGTTTTGACGCGCCGGGGCGGGGAATGCGGATTGCGCGGGTTGTCCGCGCTGTTGTCATAAGTGATCCGCATGGCCAGCTTCGTTCCGGCCGGTAGCGGAACCGGCTTCCGATAAGTATAGGAGGCCTGCCAATTGATATCCCAATCGTTGATCCGGATCAAGGCCTGGCGGGAACCGTTGGGAAGCTCCGCCCAGGCATCGATTTGCTTTCCCAGGTAGTGGGCATGCGGATAGACGGCAAGCACATCGCAGGCCACCGGCAGGACGAAATGGTCGGTAATGGCGAAACCGCGCGCCCCCGGCGGAATGTCGATTGCGCCATCATGCTCCAGTTGCACCAGAATGGGGAAGCGAGTGGGCGCTTGCGCGGCGAAGTACAAGCCGATGCTGGCCTGGACGCTCTCCGGTTTCCCGGTCGGTTGCAAGTGAAGATTGACGACCAGATCGTCGCTTGGATCCAGGCGCCAGGCCATGTCGGCGGGTTCGACTTGCGGAACGGTTCCAGGCTTCCAAAACAGAAAGTGGGAGTCAGGATCGAAAGTCTCGCCGGACTCCGTTTCCACGTCCATTCCGGGAAAACCCGGCTGCCCATCTTTGCCATCCCGGCTCCGCAGGGAACGGGCACGGTCGACTAATACATTGGCATGATGCACCACGCGCGGATTGTCCAGGCGCAACTCGATCGCGCGGATATAGCGGGTTTGTTTGAAATCCACCGGCACCACAAAGTTGCGGAAGACATCGCCGGCTTCCGCTGGAAGACGAAAGGGCGCCGGCATGCGCAGGATCGCGTCGGGAGGACCCAACTGCCAGCCGGGCGTGAAATGCGGCGGAGCCGGAGCCTGGGAAGCGTCGCCCAGCGGAGCGCCTTCTCGCGCCCATTGCTCGATCAAATTGAGTTGCTCGTCCGATAACCGGCGCGAACCGGCAAAATCTCCGAAGCCCGGTTCCGGCGGCCAGGGCGGCATGAACCGGCGGCGCGTCACCGCTACGATCTGCGACGCTCGCTTCGATACGTCCGCGTACGTGAGCAGGGGAAAGGGCGCAATTTCGCCGGGCCGATGGCAGGGCGCGCAATGAGAGAAGACGATGCCCGCAACTTGTCCGGACCAGGTGACCGTTTGCCCCGCGGTGCAAGCACAAAAGAGCAGTAATCCCAGTCCTGAGACTCTCATAACTGCTTGCCAAGTTCCGCGGGCCTGAACATCTTTATACATTGACAAAGGCAGTAGGTTTGTGATTCCGAACCAACTACATCTACCTTATATCAGCCGGAGTTCCAAGAATCGGCGTTGATCGGCGTTCATCAGCGGCCAACATCGGATGGCTAGAGCCGCTAGACCAGCAAGCTGTCTATACAGGTTCATGCAACCTCTGGCGCAAGAACATTTTCGAGCTTGACAAACGCTAACCACCGGTCATATCATTTCAGAAGTATCAACTTAAGGGGTGTAAGGCCATGTTCAGCCTTCAGAGGCTCGCGCTTGTCTCGCTCGTTGTATTTATTTTGCTTACCGCGCCGCTGGCAATCGGGCAGCAAGTCTTTGGTAGCATCTTCGGCACCGTCACTGATTCCACGGGAGCAGCGATCGCCGGGGCCAAGGTAACCATCACTGACACAAACAAAGGAACCAAGTCCGAGGTCACCACCGACGCCTCTGGCAATTACACCAAAGGGCAGTTGATTCCCGATACTTACAAGGTCGAGGTCGAAGTAAAAGGATTCCAGAAAGTTGTCTCCAACGGACTTGAAGTTCGAGTGGACGAATCGGCCCGCTATGACGCCGCTCTGAAAGTAGGCGATGTAGCGACGGAAGTTGAGGTAACCGCCGTCGCGCCGTTGCTGCAATCCGATCGCGCCGACGTTGCCCAGACCCTGACAACCAAGGAAGTCAACGACCTGCCGAATCTGGGCCGAAACGCCCAGTCTTATGAGTTGCTGAACCCCGGAACCGCGAAAATCGGCTGGCAGCATGCCTCCGACGAGAACCCCCAGGGCAGCGTTCAGTTGATTGCCAATGGGCTGTTGTTCGATCAGATTGGGTATGAGCTGGACGGCACCACCAACCAGGATCCCATTCTGGGCATCATCATCATCAATCCGACTTTTGACTCCATTGCCGAACTGAAGCAGGCGAACCAGAACTTCGACGCGGAATTTTCCTATGTCGGCGCAGGTTTGATCAGCTACTCCACTAAGTCGGGCACCAACTCATTCCACGGAGACGCCTTCGAGTATCTGCAGATAAACACTCCTGGCTTTACCACCTTCGCGGCGAGTCCGTTCGCCGGCGGCCTTCCCGCTGCCTTGTATCGCCAGAACCAGTTTGGTGGCTCGATTGGCGGACCGATCCTCAAGAACAAGTTATTCTTCTTTGGCGACGCGCAGATTAATCGCGAAGCTCAGGGCGCATCGGTTTTGACCAGCGTTCCCGATGCACTCAATCGCACCGGAAACTTCAGCGACTGGCTGCCGACAGGCGCGGTAATCTACGATCCAAATACTGGCGATCCAGCCACTGGTATCGGCCGCACCCCGTTTTCGAACAACACGATTCCGATGAGCCGGCTGAGTAAGCAGGCCCTGGCGATCATGCAAAATTTTCCGTCGCCTAACGCGGAGTTGACTGCGGGCGATCCGTTCTTGAACAACTACACGGCTAACGGCGATGTCAATATCAAGGGAGAGTCCTGGGATACGCGTGAAGACTACTATTTGAACGAAAAAAACAGTATCTTCGGACGCTTCAGCCAGGCACACTTCATTGAACAGGCGCCCGGCGTGTTCGGGGCGGCAGCGGGCGGAGTGGCTTTCGGCAACTACGCCGGCGATTCGGATTCTACCGACCGGAGTTTGGCCATAGGATGGACCAGAACGATCAGCCCGACTCTCATCAACGAGTTCCGTTTCGGCTATTCGCGCTATCATGTTTTCGACGTTCCCAATGGATACGGGACGCAGCCTGCGACGGCGGCAGGAATTCCCGGCCTGAATCTGGACAATACGTACACCTCTGGTCTCCCGGCTTTCACGATCGGCAACATCACCAACAACCCCGGGTACGGCGACTCGCTCAAACCGTACCAACTGGGTTATTCACTCGGTGTCAATCAATGCAACTGCCCGTTGACGCAGACGGAAAATAATTACCAGTTCATCGATAACCTCTCGAAGAGCCATGGCAACCACACGTTCAAATTCGGCGCCGATATCCGCTTCGCAACCAATCTCCGCGTGCCCAGCGACAATCACCGCGCGGGCGAGTTAACGTTTAATGGGACGAATGTCGGGGGGGGCATCCTGAAACCTGGTGACAGCCCGTCGCCCGGCATCGGCTTGGCGACCTTCCTGTTAGGAGACGTATCGGGCTTCAACCGCTATGTCAGCAGCAGCACCAATGCGTCAGAGCGCCAAAAGAGATTTTACTGGTATGGCCAGGATCAGTGGCGTCCCACTCCCAAACTGACCGTGAGCCTTGGCATGCGATGGGAAATGGTGTTCCCTGAGACCGTGAATGCCGCTGGCAACGGTGCAACGTTTGACGCCCACAACGGCTTGATTTACGTGTTCGGAGAGGGAGGCGTTTCCAGTCATGGCATTCAAAGCATGAATTGGCATAACTTGGCGCCCCGCGCCGGCATTGCCTATCAATTGAATCCCAAGACCGTTATCCGTGCGGGATACGGATGGTCTTACGACCTCGGCGTATTCGGTTCTAACTTCGGGCATAACGTGACGCAGAACCCGCCGGTCTTAGCTAATCAGAGTGTGCAGCCGCCGAATAGCTTCACCGATGTATTTACTCTGACAACCGGCCCCCCCACTCTTGCCCCGATCACCGTCGGTGCGAATGGTACCTTCCCGCTGCCGCCTGGTATCAATCCGAAGTACCGCCCGGCAACGCTCACGATGCCAACTGTATACCAGTACAATATCGCGGTTCAGCACCAACTGACTAGCCGCATTGCGGTCACCGGCGCATACGTTGGCAATTCCCAGCGCCATGGACTCCTCGGCAACACCGGCAACACAACCAATACAAATGAGGCCATGTTCGTCCCAGGCGTCTCCAACACGAACTTGGATCGCCCCTTCTACAGCACACTCGGCATCACCAACGATTTGTCTTACTACTGCAACTGTGCCAACTCGCACTATGACTCGTTCCAAGGCACGGTGAGGATTAATGCCTGGCAGGGTTGGACCGTTCAGGGTAGCTATACTTATCAGCGGCAAGAAGGCGAGGGCTTTTCCCCATACGACAGTAATTACTACTTCTTGTACGACCAAAAGGATGGTTATGGCGATGGCGGCCTTTTGCCTCACAATCAGATCACGATTGCGCAGACCTACACCATACCGTTCGGTCGCGGCCAGAAATATGGTTCCAGCATAAATCGCTACGCAGACTTGGCTCTTGGTGGCTGGCAGATCAGCGGAGTCATGACTTACTATAGCGGATTCCCCTTCTCGCCGACTCTTGAGAACTACCCAGGTAAGCCGAACCAGGGCCCGAACAATCGTCCCGATCTAGGGACGGGCAGCGCATACTCCGGGGCTCTGGGTGGCCGCCAACAATGGTTCGTCGGCTGTCCTATTAATCCTTCCACCGGGAAACCCGATTGCACCCTTGGTGGGCCTTACGCGCTTCCTGCAGCGAATACCTTTGGCAACTATCCTTTCAATACTTTGATCGGACCTAAGTTCATCCAGCAAGACATCACTCTGGCAAAGACGTTTAGGGTCACCGAGCGAGTTGGAATTATTTTGCGCGCCGACGCCTTCAACTCGTTCAACCATACCAACCTTGGTCTTCCGAATGGCGACGTGCAGAGCACCAGTGTTGGCCAGATTACCTCGCTCGCACCGGGCGGGACGATGCGGCGCATGCAGTTCTCCGGAACTATCAAGTTCTAGCCCCGAACGTAAGTGAGGGGATGGCGGGCCGGTTGCGCGCAAGCGCCAACCGGCCCTTGTCTTTTCTGCGGAACAAAGTTCGCGACGCCGACGCAGACGCCGCGGATGGGGACATTGCGGGCTAGTGTTCGAAATCGTCCTCTTCAACGATCGCAGCATTGTCCCCTGAGCGTCTTGGCGGTCGACGAGGCGTGGACAGTCTGTACTCACGACGCCTTCTCCGGTGTTTACTCGCCCAATCGCCGCCGAAAGGTGAGATTCTGGGGCATGAATCCCAGGTAAGCCCGCAGGGCAGCGCGCGCTTCTTTCTTGTGGCCGGACTTCTCATATATCGCGGCTAGTTTAAGGTACGGATCCGGATCGGAGGGGTCCAGCTGGACGCTCTTTTCCAATTCCCGTATCGCGGAAGCAGCGTCGCCCTTCGCGGCGAACGCCGCTCCAAGACAATAAGTCAGACGGGCGTTGCCGGGGCGCAGAGACACTGCCTTCGAGTAGAGGCTGATACTGAGATCCTTGTGACCTTCCGCTAAGAGCGTGGCCGCCAGCGCCGCCAGAACGTCGGGATCGCTGCGCTGCTCGGAACTCAAATGCGCGAGAATGTCATAGGCCCGGGTCAGGCCTTCGTGCGTTTTCGATGAGAGACTGGATTGAAACAGCGCCAAGCCTAGATCCCGCTGAATCAAATCCAGCGCCGGCTGGCGCCAGGCAGTCAATTCTCCGTTGGCGGAAATTACCCGGTCTTTCTTGCGAGTCTCGGGAGTGGAGATGCGGTGATCCGTAATGGCAGTATGGGCGACATTGCTCGGGCGCAGTCGTGGCATGTGGCAACTGACGCATTCCTGTGCTGGTCTATGCTTGCCCGCCGCAAGCAACTGCGCGTGACAGCCAAGGCATACCGCGCGAACCTCGAGTGCCCGATCGGCGCCAGCCGAGTGTGGGTCGTGACAGCTTCCGCACCAAAGCTTCCCCTGGCTCTCTCTCGCGCATCGGCTCAACGCTAGTTGCTCACTTTGACTTACCGCCTTTACGCCGGTTGAATGGCGCACGTACGTGACAAAGACAGACTCCAGATCGGCCCCAGCTTCAAAGTCGAACCAGCGCTTTCCCGGATTCAAAATTCGCAACTCGCCTTCCAGGTGGCATTGCTCGCACACGCTATCCCGCTCGGTTCGCGACAGCTTGGCCGGATTTACTATCGATCCGGGAACAGGGTTTTTGAGGTGAGCTTCAACCGATCCGTGGCAACGTTCACAGGAGATCGGTTCGAGAGCTGGCACACCGAATCGATTGCCGCTCCCTGCAATGAGATTCGCCGTGCCGGAATGACAAAATATGCAGCCTTCAGAGATCGGATGCGTGAAGTCCAGCACCGGTTCGGGCTCATAGCCGGGCGTCAGATCCCAGGTGCGGGCCTGGCTATAAAAAGAGACCGGGGATTGGAATAAGTAGTCACCGATGTGCACCAGGTAACTGTAGCCGGCCTTACCGTCTCCGACAGCGTAGGCCACCGGATACTCCAGCCGGAGCCCGTTCGATTCCAGTCGCTGGAACATGCGGCCGTCGCGATGCTCGATGAAGATGGTGCTGCCAGAGGTTTTGTGATCGACGCGGCCATTCGGCTGCGGGGCGTCGGTGCTCAAGGATCGCTGCATCGGCGAGCGCCGGTAAGACTCCACTTCGCTGGGATGGCATGTTGCGCAGCGGTCCGCCGGCGCGGAAGCCAAACAGGCAGACACAAGAAGAACAACGAGGGCCAAGGCGAGGCGGAAGTTCAAGCTGAAAGCTAGACGTTGCAGCGGGCCGGCAGTTTGTGTAGGTTTAGCCTGTAGGTTTAGCCTGTAGGTTTAGTCTGAGTCCCGCCAATAATCGGCGTTAATCCGCGTTTATCCGCGGCTACTTAATTAGCCGCTGATGAACGCCGATGAACGTGGATTCTTTGATTCTTTTCAATGCGAAGCATACTTCGAGTCGATCTTGGCGGCGAGAGTCATCTCCGCTTCGGCTTCCTGCTTCTTGTCGATTCGATCCAGCGCCACGCTCAGGCTGTAATGCAGCGCTGCGTTTAGCGGGTTGATGCCGATGGCTTTCCGGTATAGCTCAATTGCTTCTTCGTATTGACCCTTGGCGTATAGCGCGCCACCCCAGTTCAGGTAGGCAGGCACATAATCTTCATCGATTTCCAGGGTCCGCTTATACTCTGAAATCTCGTCTTCACTCCCCATCGCGCCGTACGCGATGCCGAGATTGAAATGCGCGCCTTGGTCTCGTGGGTAGAGACGCGTCGCGACGCCCAAGATCTCGGCGCCGATCTTCGGGTTGCCCGTCTCGGAATAAGTTATGCCCAAATAGGTCAGGGCGCGCAAGAAGTGCGGATAAATCTTGAGGGCCTCGATTAATGCAGCCACCGATTCCTGTTGCTTACCTTCTTTGCGCAGCTTGGTGGATTCGTTCACCTTGGCCTCGGCGTCATCGCGAAAAGTGCGCGGCAGGCGCTGAACGATAACATACTTTCCGTTTGCCGCGAATACCTCGGAGGTCTCTCCTGGCTGTATCTTCAGCACCGCCGCCGGCCAGGCCGGGTCGAGCTGGCTTGCCTCGAGATCGCCCATAAAGCCGCCGTTGACTGCCGTGCCTCGGTCGATCGAATTGGC
>DATFZA010000625.1:0-3026 GCA_035314765.1 Bryobacteraceae bacterium | reverse complement strand
CGGCTGGGATCGGAGACCATCGAGTTTATCGAATCCCGACTGGAAGGAAAGTTCCAGTTGGAGATCAACCGGGAAAAGACCCGGGTGGTGAATCTGAGGGAAGAAGGGGCGAGTCTGGACTTTCTGGGATACACGTTCCGGTACGACCGCGACCTGAAAGGGCGCAAGGGGAAATACCTGAATTTGTTTCCGTCGAATAAGGCGGTCCAACGGGAGCGGGAGAAGCTACACGAAAAGACGGATAGCCGTCAGTGTTTCAAGCCGATCCGGGTCCTGATTGGAGAGCTGAATCGGCACTTGAAGGGCTGGGCAAACTATTTTTCCATTGGGAACCCGAGGGGTGTATACGGGGAGATCGATCGCTATGTTCAGGGACGTCTGATTCAACATTTGCAACGGCGCAGCCAGCGGCCCTACCGGCCTCCGCAAGGAGCGACTTGGTCCGGGCACCTGGTGGGGCTGGGGCTCAACCGTCTAACGGGACGTGCGCCAGCCTGAGGCGAGAGTTTTCAGGAGAGCCGGACGCGCGAAATCCGCACCTCCGGTTCGACGAGGGGAGAGTGGGTCGCGCCACTGGCGTCGCCCTCTCTCCTACTCTACGGGCTAGTAGACAGGCGTCGAATGTGGGGCGGGCGTCGAATGTGGGGCGGGCGTCGAATGTGGGACAGGCGTCGAATGTGGGACAGGCGTCGAATGTGGGACAGGCGTCGAGTGGGGCAGGTTTGTCAACTTGCCGCGGGTTGTTTACCCGCGCTAGGGCGGCTTGACAAGCCGCCGCAGGATGCCATCCTACCCCACAGAGAGCCCGTTACTCTTATGCGGCGTGGCTCACGGGCCGGCTGTGCATCAGCCGGATACGTTCGCTCAATTGCGGGACCACTACTGCCAGGACGTCTTCAATCCGCTCCGCGAAGGTGAACTTCATTTCGTCGCGAACCTTGTCCGGCAGATCGCGGAGATCCTTCTTGTTGCCCTTGGGCAGGACCACATTCAGAATTCCGGCGCGGCGGGCGGCGAGAACCTTTTCTTTTACGCCGCCGATGGGAAGCACCAAACCGGTCAGTGTCATTTCGCCGGTCATCGCTACGTCGGTGCGAGCCGGGAACTTAGTATAGAGCGAAGCCAGCGCGCTGGCCATGGTAACGCCGGCCGACGGTCCATCTTTCGGGATGCCGCCCGCGGGAACGTGCACGTGGACACCGTGGTTCTTGAACAGCGCCGGATCGATGCCGAGTTCATCGGCGTGCGACCACACATAGCTTTGCGCGGCCTTAGCCGATTCCTGCATCACATCACCGAGCTGGCCGGTGAGCGTAAGGCCCTTGCCGTCGGGCAGCAGCGTGCCTTCAATGTAGAGCACGTCGCCTCCGGCTTCGGTCCACGCGAGACCCGTGGTTACGCCGGCGGGCACTTCGCGCCGGGCTTCCTCCGGGCTGAAGATTTCCGGACCGAGCATCTCCACCAGATCCTCCGCTGTGAGATTGAGCGGATCGGTGTGGTCCTCGGCAAATTTCAACGCAACCTTGCGCGTGACGCGGCCGATGGCGCGCTCCAGCCGGCGCAAACCGGCTTCGCGCGTATACGAAGAGATGATCTTCTTCAACGCTTCGTCGGTGAAGGAGCATTGCTCGGTGGTCAAACCAGCTTCCTTCAACTGGCGAGGGATCAGGTAGCGCCGCGCGATGGTCATCTTCTCTTCTTCGCTGTAGCCACCGAGCCTCAGGACTTCCATACGGTCTAGTAGCGGCTGCGGAATCGTATCCAGCGTATTGGCAGTGGTCACGAAGAATACGCTCGATAAATCGAACGGCAGGTCGAGGTAATTATCGCGGAACGTTTTGTTCTGCTCCGGATCGAGCACTTCGAGCAGCGCGTGCGCCGGATCGCCCCGGAAATCGCGGCCCAATTTGTCGATTTCATCGAGCATGAGAACCGGATTTCTGGTTCCCGCGCGCCGCATGGCTTGAATCACGCGGCCGGGCATGGCGCCGATGTAGGTGCGCCGGTGGCCGCGCAGTTCGGCCTCATCGTGCAAACCGCCCAGACTCATGCGCTCGAATTTCCGTCCCAATGCGCGAGCGATGGATTGCCCGAGCGAAGTCTTGCCCACTCCGGGAGGTCCTACAAAGCACAGAATGGGCGCCTTGGCGTGAGGATTCATCTTCATCACGCCGAGGTGTTCGAGAATCCGCTCCTTCACTTCTTTCAAACCGAAGTGATCGTCGTCCAGCACCTCGCGTGCTTTGCCGATGTTCAGCGTCTCTTCGCTGAGTTTGTTCCACGGCAATTCCAGCACGTAATCGAGATAGGTGCGGATGACGTTATAGTCCGGCGCCCCGGGAGGCAATTTTTCCAGCCGGCCCAATTCGCGGTCGGCTTCCTTGAGCACTTCTTCGGGTAGCTCAGCTTTGGCCAGGCGCTCGCGCAGTTGCTCCACTTCGGCCTGCTCCGGGTTCTTCTCGCCCAGTTCCTGCTGGATGGCGCGCATCTGCTGGCGCAGCATGTAATCCCGCTGCTCTTTGCTCATCTCGCTACGTGCTTCGGACGAGATTTTGTTGCGCAATTCCAGTACTTGGACCTCGTGAGCGAGATAGGTGTGCATTTTGCGCAAGGCATCGGCCCGGCTGTCGGCTTCAAGCAGCGCCTGCTCTTTTGCGAGTTCCAGACTGAACATCGAAGCCAACAAGAAGGCCAGCCGCAAAGGATCCTCATTGCCGGCCAGCATGCGGCCCAGCTCTTGAGGAATGTTCGGTTGCGCCATGTTGACGGCCGTGCTGGCCAATTCCGCGAGTGCGCCCTGCAGAGCTTCTACTTCGGGGCCCTGGTCGGTTGGCAGGGGAAGGGGTAGAACACGGGCGCGCAGGAAGGGTTCAGAGGAGTCCAACTTGACTAGAGTGACCCGCTCCAAGCCCAATACCAGCAGTTCGAGATTGTCCTCGTTGGGCCGGGACACTTTGCGAATCACGGCCTTGGTTCCGATGGAGTAGAGATCTTCCTGCTTGGGCGACTCCTGGTTGGAATCCCGT
>DATFZA010000624.1:0-3324 GCA_035314765.1 Bryobacteraceae bacterium | reverse complement strand
CTCGCGCCCGGTGAAGAAAGGATTCGGCCGGAAGGGCACGGTGAAAAGCTGAGCTGGCGGCTGCGGCGATGGCGACTTCCTTTCCATCGTCGGGAGCGCCTCCCCTGCCGGCGCGGTTTGCGCACCCGTGGCGGTCGGCATAGGCCGCAGAGCATCGGCTACCGGCGTGGGCTTGCGTGCCGGTTGGCTTGTGATGCGGCGGAACAACTTTTCGTAACCGCCGGGCGTGGCCGGGTTGTAATAGGTCGCGCCGTCGAGTTCATCGGGAATGTACTGGCTGTCGCCGGCCGCGAAAACCAGCGGGATGAACTTTTCATTCCTGGCCGCCGCTTTGTAAAGTTTCTGCGTGATGACGAAACCTTCCCACTGCCCACCCTGTCCTTCGTCGGGCTCCGCTTTTCCCTCGTATCGCCGCTGGTAAGTCTCCGTGCACGCCATCAATACGAACTGCGATTCCTGCACCTGGTTTCGACACCAGCGCGGCCAGCCTTCAGGCGGCGACTCTTCGTGCTGGTCGATGCGGCAATCGACGCCATCGCCGCGAAGCTTCTCCGACAGGTCCCATACCCGATCCATATGTTCTTGGGAATCGTGGGTGTAGCTGATGAAGACGCGCGGCGGAGTGGGGCTGGACGAGGCGGCCATGTCTGCGCCGGATGATACCGCACACCGAAGCGCTGTACCACAGAAGAAAAGCGAATGCCCGCCAACATGGAGACCCATGCCCGAGCGCTGGACCGCCCGAGGCTCTGTTGACAGGCATCCTCGAAAAGCGGCCCAACCGCCAGTTTTGCGCGCCGTAGGCGCAACATAGGTTAGCCCAGCGCTTCAGCGCTGGGTACCGAGATCTCTACTTGAGCCCAAGTCCCGTAGGGACGGCACCTGCGGGTGGCGCGACAGTGCCGTGCCTACGGCACTCCGAGTTCTTCTGTTTCAATTACCCAGCCGTGAACGGCTGGGCTAACTTATGTCGCGCCGATGGCGCTCCACGGCGCACCCCTTCAACATAGGATGTCAACAGAGCCACCACGCGCCGTAAATCGTCATGCTTCAGGCGCTCGGCTCCGCCTTCGCCTCTCTCATTTTCAGCGCGCCCTTGTTCGCCTCCAGAAACGCGCGCAGCGGCTCGACGGCGTCCAGCAACTTGTGCCATTGCTCGTAGTACAGCGTGACCGGATAGCGCCCCAGGCCGTATGCGCTCACGCCGCCTTTGGCTGCGATTTTGAAGTACAGCGCGCCGGCGTCTCCTGACACCGGCAGGTTCTTTTGCAACTCCACCAGCTTGGCCTTCAGTTCTTCGTAACTCAGATCAGACATCGTGTTTCCACCTTTCTGCTCGGGTAGTGCGGGCCTTGAGGCCCGCGTTTAGTGGCAATTTATAGGAAGGGGCTTCAGCCCCTGCGGTACTTCGCGCGAAGGGCTGAGGGGTTTCGCGGTTGTCGCCACGTACCGCAGGGCCTAAAGGCCGGCCCTTAGTCAGCCGCTCGACGCGGCGCTGAAGCGCCGCACTACCCGAACCCAGCCGGTCTGCTGACATTGCGCCAACGGTCCCGGTTCCCGGGGGGACGCCGTTTTCCGAGTCGAACCAAACGGTTAATCGAACTCCGGGAATGACGTCCCTCGGGGACCGGACTGTTGCGGCAACAAAAGTCGAGCTTCACAAAAGCCAAAACCCAGCAGCAAGCTGGGTTCGTTTCGGGAAGGCTCATAGTGCCCGTTCCCGTTTTGCGATTATGTTTTTAATATAGCACATTTTGACCGGTTGCGTACACCACCTTTTGGCTCGTACATCTAGCTTTTTTTCAATGACTTACAAAATCGCAGAGCGGCCTAGGGTATTGACATGTAAAAATTACGCTATAATATTGGACAGTGTCACAACTACTTTCATGATATGGCCCAATTTGGGAATTTACCTGGGGACATTGTATGCTGACGCCTGTCCCTGACTTATCAGCATAAATTCGACAAAACAGGCCTGTAATTCATCGCTTGCGGAGAACGCTCGGTGTAAGATATCTGCCATTTCGGATCCGGGGAACTCCAACACTTACGGATCAAACTACAGGGAGCCAATCATGAGAATGCGTACCGCTGCGCTCGCCATTCTGGCCCTGGCGTTGGCGGCAATGCCGGCGTGGGCGGATTGGGAAAACGGTCCCATCAACGGCACCGTCAATGCCTGGACCATCAACTTCGGCTTTCTGGTCAGTGACAGCTACCTCTCCGACGGCTCGACGGTTACCGGTTTCATGATTGGCGTCTGGGAATTCCCGGGCGACACCATGACTTCGTTGCAGTGGATCATCAGCAGCGGGGAGAATGGCGGGACGCTGTATGGCTCTGGCGTCGCCAGCGGCAAGAACTTGACTGACCAGTTTATCTCCGTCAACGAGTATGGGTACGACATCGACAAGATTACGGTGACGGGCCTCAACCTAACGCAACAAAACGGCATGACCTACTGGCTCACCCTGCAGAACGCGGAGGTTCCCAGTGGCAACCCTGTCTTCTGGGACCAGAACGGTGGCATTGGTTGCGAGTCGAAGGGCTGTCCGGCGCTCGCTTCAGAGAATGCGTTGGGCTCGCTTCCGTCCGAAGCCTTCACCATCAATACCGGCGGAACACAAACCACCCCCGAGCCCGGCAGCTTCATGCTGTTTGCTTCCGGGATCCTCGGCCTGGCTGGCGTGCTGCGGCGCAAGCTGTTCTAATTTTCGCAATTTCCAGAGGAAAGGAAAGGGGAGCTATTCATGGCGACGATCACTACGAAAGATGGCACCACGATTTACTACAAGGATTGGGGATCGGGTCAACCCATTGTTTTCTCGCATGGCTGGCCACTCAGCGCCGACGACTGGGACGGGCAGATGCTGTTCTTCGGGCAGCAAGGCTATCGCGTCATCGCGCATGACCGGCGAGGCCATGGGCGCTCCGACCAGACGTGGGACGGCAATGATATGGACACCTATGCCGACGATCTGGCGGCGCTGTTCGAAGCGCTCGATCTCAAGAACGCCATCATGGTGGGACATTCCACCGGCGGCGGCGAAGTCGCCCGCTATCTGGGCCGCCACGGCACCAAGCGTGTTGCCAAAGCGGTGCTGATCAGCGCCGTGCCGCCGCTCATGCTGAAGACGCCGAACAATCCGACCGGCGCGCCCATCGCGGTCTTCGACGGCCTCCGCGCACAGCTCGCGGCCAACCGGCCGCAGTTCTACTGGGACATCACGCTTCCGTTTTACGGATACAACCGCCCGGGCGCAAAGATTTCCGAGGGCATCCGGCATCACTGGTGGTTGCAGGGCATGTTGGGAGGGATGA
>DATFZA010000623.1:0-5717 GCA_035314765.1 Bryobacteraceae bacterium | reverse complement strand
GGTTGCACATGGGCGATTTCAGAACTCTGAAAGACATTGAAACGGCTATCGAAGGGCTAACCACGCAAGAGTGTGCGGAGTTGCGCAGCTGGCTCGAACAGTACGACCGGCCGCAGCCCATCGATCTACAGCTTGAGAGGCGGATCTCGGCGCCGGGAAAGTTGACGACCGTATACGCCGCGCGGTAGCGGAACACAAAGCCGGAAGAACACAGCCGCTTTAGACGATCCACCGGGCAAGCGCGGACTTTTGGCACGACTACCGCGGGCTACCACAGGATATTCGGTCCGCTCCGATAAGCAATTTGCTTTACTGCAGGGCGATCCCAGCCATGGGTAGTTGCAATTTAAGAAAATTGGAGTTCGGGAGGGCCGGGAAATCTGGTCCGCGCGTGCCACGTTAAAATATCGGGCGCTGGCCTTCAAAGAATCGACCGAGTACGTGTGGTTCTGGATTGGCGAACATAACGTATACAGCGCGCTGATTCAGTAGTCCCGAAATTTAACCTTCGTGCGACGGCGCCGGAGGTGAACTCAGCGCGCCTGCCGCCATCGGCTTTTTGTTTCAGAACGGTGAAGTTGCGCTGCAGCTCGTGAAAGAATCTGAAGCAAAGAGGGCTGCGGGGCCGCTGCCAGCAACGGCAAGCCCATAAGAAACGGGAGGATAATGGGCACTCAGACCTCAGGATAACAGACAGCACCCGATTTTACCGGCGGTACGGAAAAGCCTGTTGCAGGCCTTCTATGATGCCTTCTGTGAATTCGTGCGGGAATTTTTGCACAAAGCCATTGAGCAGGCGTCCGCGGTCGAGCATGCCGGGCTGGCTCGACAGAGAGACCACCTCGACTTCGATGTAGACTCCGTTGTCGGCTTCCTCGAGGCGCCAGTAGAGGTTCAAGCGCCAGAGGTAACCGCGTTCCTCGCCTTGCGGGACGATGCGCGTGGAGCGGCAAATCACGATCGCCCGCTTGGGTTCGAGCAAAGTGTATTGAGCGGAGAAATTGGCGTCGAGCACGACGTTCTGGACCTGCCGCTTGTGAAGCCTTAGTGACGCGTCGAAGTGGTCGCCATCGCGCTTTTCGAGTTTCGATTCGCTGATTTGCTGCTTGAATCTTACTTTATAATTCGCGAAGTCGAGCACGACATCGCGCACTTTTTCGAGCTTTACGTCGGAGAGAAAGGTGGTTCCCAGCCAGTCTTGAATGAGACCGTCGGGGGCTGTGGCGTTGTCGCGCTTGCGAGGCGTGATGACGCTCTGGTAGAGCCAGACGGTGGATTTTTCCTTGGGATGCCGGTCTAGCCACAGGAAATCGTGCTCGTCGACGGCTTCGATTGGCTTGACGTAGCGGTCGAACGCGGCGGCGGTCTCGGGCTTGAGGTCCGCCGCGGGAAGAAGGCGGAGTGTAAGGGCGAGAATGGCGACGCGCCGCATTTTTCTGGACTGCTGGTGACATGGTCGCATGGGCCTCTGTCGGGTCGCACAGGTGCTATACGAGGTGCCGGAGCGTCCAGCCCGTTCGTCTAGTCTGTGGTGCGCGCCTCGACCCTTTCGTCTGTGCCAGGCTATCGCGCCGACAATTCGAACACTGCCACTCCCAGCGCGGGAACCTGCAGTTGGCTGCCGCCGTAAGGCTCCTGCCGGATATCGACCACGCGGGGCCGGCCCGGGTCGTTGTGCGCCATGCGGTCCGGACCAGAGATCACCCAGCTCATTCCCTTGCCGGTCAACTGCGATCCCTTGAGGACCAAGTCTATGGATTGGGCCTGTTCGGTGGGATTCACAATGGCTACCGTCACTGCCGACCTGTCGGCAGTCCACGCGGCGGCGACATCGAGCGGGGGCGGCGCGCCTGTCACCTCGACGGGAGTGACGCCGAAGCGCCGGCGATACAGTTCCAGCACCAGTCCGGTGGTCTCCATCTCCGCGCTGACCGGCGTTGTCTTGATGGCTCCGATCACGTTGACCGTCTGCGCGTAGTTGGCCATGAAATAGATGTCGGAGTTGCGGAAAAACTCGTGCAGGCCGGCGGCTATCCCGAGGGCGTCCTGCATGAAGTAACGCACGCCGAGCTCGCCGAAATCGTTGGGCCCATACCAATAGTTCCACTCGTCCATGGCTACGCGTATGTCTTTGTCAGCGAGGGCGGAAATTCGCCGCCGGTATTCGCGGTGGGCGTCGGCCACCTTCTTGATCTGGGCGGGGACCTGGGCCACGTGGGCCGCCAGGTCCGGCCGGTTCTGCCAATAGACATGCTCGCTGATGAGCTGCATGAAATCGGCGCACTGGGTCAGCATCTGTTCGCTCCACTGGCCGATGGCGCCAACGCCGATCGGCTGTATGCCGGGATCGACCTTGCGCATGGCCTCGACCACGCGGTTGTGCTTTTTCACGTAGTCCGCCAGCGGCACGTGGCCGAGCTGCCAGTCGCCGTACATCTCGTTGCCCACCGCGAACCACTGAACCCCAAAAGGCCGCGGGTGGCCGTTCTGAGCGCGCAGCTTTCCGAGTGTCGTAGAAGTGGAACCGTTGAGGTATTCCACCTCCTGCGCGGCGGCGGTTTCGCCGGCCAGCCCGGTGTTCACGGCGATGTACGGTTCAGCGCCGAGTTCGCGCATCAGCGCCATGTACTCGTGAATACCGACGTCGTTGCTCTCGATGCCTTTCCACGCGGGGTTCTTGCGCGGCGGCCGCTGGTCCGGGTCGCCGATGCCATCCCTCCAGTTGTAGCCGCTGACGAAGTTGCCGCCCGGCCAGCGGTACACGGGTGAGTTCAGTTGCTTGAGCAGAGCCACGGTGTCCGCCCGCCAGCCATAGATATTGTCCGCCGGCATCAGCGATACGGTTCCAATCCGGAACGAACCGGATCCGCGGGCCACGATCTCCAGCCGTCCGTTGTCAGTGGAGCGGCCCGCGCGGAAATGCAGCGGGTAGGTCGCGTAGTCCGCCGCGATCTTGCCGATAACTACGGACTGCCTCATGGTCGCGCCGCCGCCCCACACCAGGCTGACCTCCACCGGCCCAGCCGATTGCTCGCCCGACAGCACCACCCGGCCCGCGTATTCCCTGCCTGCTACCAGACCGAGGCGCTCCTGCTGCAACCCGGCTGGAATCCCTTTGCCGGGTAGCGCGATCTCAGGCGCTTGCGCACCTGCATACGCGTGGGCCGTGTCCATGCGTATGGACTGCTTGGGCCCGACGATCATCCACGGGGAACGCACCAGCAGCTCGTAAGGATGCCCTTCGCCGTCATAGGAACGGCCGCCGGGTTTAAACATCTCCCAGGCCGGAGCCTCCCCGTTGACCGGATAGAAGAACTTACGGTCCTCCAACATTTCGGACCAGATGCCGCCGTAGATGCAGCGACCCAGGTGCTCGATGAACTGTCCGTAGATGTATTTGGAGATCGGCGCGCCGGTTCTCGAAGCATCCACGGTGACGGTGGCGCAGGCGGCCGGGAATACGGACAGCAGGAGACATGCGAGATATTTCACAAGACTCCATTCTAAGCAAAGGCGTTCGCGCGTTACGAATAACGGAAGATGATAATGGCGACATGCGGCCGGGTGCTTCCCTACGCCGCAAGGGCCGGTTCGCCGGCCGCCACAGGCGAAAAGGCCGACCAGAGGAGCAACGCTCGCCCCTGGCCGACCAAACGGCCCGGCAATCGCCGCTGAAGGGCGTGCTCACCAGCAACAGACGTCCTTGCTGACGCAGCGTTGAACAATCCCAATTTCCGCGTTTTTCGAGTTTCGACGCAGCTTGGCCGCGCACGGTGAAAAACCGGCAACCGTCAGCGCGGCGGCCAAGGCAGCCGGCGTCATCGAGCTACTCTTCGCCCGTGTTCCGAGGGACAAGGACACCCCGTTCGGCGGCTGGTAGGGCATGTACCAACTGGAATTCGCGCGCGTCTACGACTACTCTGATGAGGATGAAGGCATCGTGATACCGGTGGTGCTTCGCTCTGGTGCGATCCAGGTCCCAGTCGCCGCAAGCGTGGATACCGGGGCCTCATTCTTTTTCGCCGCGGCGTGACGACGTGCGCGCCAGTCCGCGTCTGCATATCATTGAGTGACGCGCCAGGGTGAAGCGCGAGGTTATCCTCGACACGAATATACTCGTAGCCGCTCTCCGCTCCAGGCGCGGCGCTTCGCATGAACTGGTTCGCTTAATCGGTCAAGGCGAGTGGCGGGTTAATATTTCAGTCGCGTTGGCTCTGGAATATGAAGACGTTCTGAAGCGGCCTAACATGCTCCGGGGCTTTTCCGTGCAGGACGTCGATGATTTTATCGATTACATCTTGAGCGCGTCCAACTTGGTCGCGTTTGTGCCTCGCCGGCGGCCGAGGTTGCAAGACCCGAATGATGAGCAGATCCTGGAGTTGGCGGTCCGGTCCCAAGCCATGATTGTGACTCACAACACCAAGGATTTCGCAGGCGCGGAACGGCTAGGTGTCGTGGTAAGAACTCCAGCCGAATTTCTGGTGATGCTGAGGCTAGATCAATGAAAGTGAATGTCAACGTACCCGACGAACTGTACCAGCAAGCGGTTGAGATCGCCAAGGCGCAACACGCTTCAGTTGACGAAGTTATCGCGTCGGCCTTGGCGCAGCAAATGCTCGAATGGGAGCGTCTGCGCCAGAAAGCCGAGCGCGGCTCTCGCGAGAAATTCCTAGCCGTGCTGGACAAAGCGCCCGACGTCAAACGCGACGACTATGATTTGATGTAGCGGGCTGGGCAGCCTCGGTGTGAACCTTAATCCCGGCGGCGCCTTGCCTCTGCTTCTCGGGGGAATTATCGGCACGGACCGGATCAAAGCGGAGGGCGTTCGTCTTCAGAGTCGTTTCAAGCTTGCACCCGATGACGACGGCCGGGTGTTCTTGACTAAAGCGCGGGCTTGAAACGCTTCGCGGGGGGACAACTGGTGCGTGGTCTCAATCCAAATCGGCAAAAAGCTCGCCCAAGGGAATCCGGATCGGCGTGTCCGCGACTTCGAGAACTTCCGTCTCGGGTTCGCGGAAATCGCCGTGCATACAGAGGTAGGCGCGCCGTTTCACCGGGTCCAACAACCAAATATTAGGGACGCCAAAGGCTCGGTAGTCGTCCACGCGATCCTGCATGCTGCGTAGCGTGTCGTCTTTGGAAAGCACCTCGATGCAGATGAGCGGCGGCCTGGTAAACACCTGCTCAGGCTCTTGCTCGCGAGAGACGACGCTCACGTCGGGAGCGCGAAAACGGCTGGCGGAAACTCGAATTCGTTGTTCCGGCAGTACGCGGATATTCCAGTCGCGTTGGCGCTTGCGCAACCACGCAACCAGGGCGCCTTGCAGATTGCTGTGATCGTATTCGCCCACGTTCCGCTGAACGAGCTCCCCTTCCAGCATTTCCTGGTCGGGCCGGTAGCTAGTGCTCAAATACTCCTCGGCCGAGACTGATGCTGAAGTTGCCATAATCGTCCCTTCTTATTATGACCGGGATCGTTTGCACCGGCGGTCTGGTGCTCCTGGCCACTCCCGTTCTGCGAAACCACTTGGTTGCGTAGTCTCGGAATCGCGGAGAAGTGCGGTCGGCCCTACAAGGGAGTTTCCCTCTCGTTTCCTGCGCCGGCTAGCGCCACACCGCGGAGCGGAATCGCCGTCGCTTTATAGGTGCTTCGACACCCAGTCCAAATGGCGCTGCATGATGTCGAGGATGAACTTCGGCTCCTGCGGGCCGTGCTG
>DATFZA010000622.1:0-6230 GCA_035314765.1 Bryobacteraceae bacterium | reverse complement strand
GTTTTCTTTTGCCGTGCCCGGCGCGCTGATCGCTCTGGACGGAGTCTACGGCTTGCGTGACGAGGCTGTGAATTTTGAGGGCACGGCACAAATGGATGCCAAGCTCTCTGAGATGACCAACGGCAAGAAAAGGTTGTTCCTCAAAATCGTCGATCCGTTCTTCCGCAAAGATGGCAAGACCGTGATTCCGATTCGCATCACCGGGACGCGTTCGCAACCGTCTTTCGGGCTACGATTCGGAGGCCGGAAGTGAGTCCCGAAATCGAACTTGCCTGTCCGAATTGAAACGCGCATTGGCCGCTAACGCAATGCTTTTGCAAGGCTTGGTCCTGGAACTCCGCGTGCTTTCCAGATAGCGATATTCGCCGCCATCAGGAGAACCTATCGGGGCCTGCTCAAACACCCCACTTACTTTCTGGCCGTCATCGTAACGCTGATGCTCGGGATCGGCGCGAACAGCGCGATTTTCTCGGTGATTGATGCGGTCTTGCTTCGGCCGCTGCCGTACCCTGCCAGCGACCGGCTGATGGAGCTATATCAGAATAATGCCGCCAGAAAAATAGAAAAGGGACAGGTTGCGCCATCGGAGTACAGCTTCCCGTTAGTTCGATCTGACGTGGTTTGATCTGACGCACGGCCCGCAATCTGAAAGCCCTGTTCGTATGGCACGCCCGATCCGGGTATCCCCGAGGCCCACGCGGCGCTCAGCCGCTCTGTGCTTTCCCGCGCGCCGCGCCGCGCGGATCGATCCGATGGAGGCGCTGCGGCAGGAATAGAGGCTACCGCTTCAGAATTTCAATCGATCCATTACGCGTTTCGAGATCGAGGATGTGGCCGCCGGTTCCGATGGTTCCTTCCGCGTCTTGAGAATGCCGCGATTCACGTTCGCTCGAAACTCCAGCGAAGTCCGACCGGATGGAGCCTCCGGTGGTATGGGCCTGCACACGCGCGTTGGCGGAGGCGGGCAGGTAGAGCACAATACCCGAGTTGCTGCTGCGAACGTGCACATCGGGCACGTTTTTCCCATCCAGGCGAAGCTCCACATGCCCGTTCGAGGTCTCCAGCCGGACCGTGCTATCCGCCGCCGGATCGCTCAAGCGCGCGTCGATCTTGCCGTTGGTCGTGCGCGCCTCGAAGCGGCCGTGGGAAGCTTCCGCGTCGATCGTGCCGTTTGAGGTGTGAAGACTTGCGTTTCCATCCAGTCCGCGGATTTCAATTCGACCGTTGGAAGTATCCGCATTTAATTCGCCTTTGACGTCCGAGACCCGGATCGTTCCATTGGACGTACGCAGGCGCGCGCTCCCTTCCACATCGTCGACCTGAATAAGGCCGTTGGAGGACTGGATACGATCGAGCAGCATCTTCTTGGGAACGCGGATCGCGTAGCGGACGCCACCCCCGCCGCCGTTCCAAAAATCCGGGTGCTCGGTTCGGATGCGGACGGAACCCGAAGACGCCGTCATATCCACCTTGATCTCGTTCAGCGCTTCTCGTCTATTTGCGTACTTGGTCCCGCTCACGTCGACGGTATTGCCCTCGCCGCCCGAGATCTCGATAGCGCCGTTGAAGTTCTCCACCGAAAGCGTTGCGCCGGGCTGCACCTCGAAGGTCTTGTGAAAGTCCTCTTTGTAGCGGTCGTTCTCTCCGAAATCGATCACGCAGCCGCCAAAGAAGAGCGCGGGTAGACAGACTATGCCTGCTTTCATGGCTTACTATACGCACGGGATCGGCAAAAAGTTCGGCTCAGAGCAACATCTCGAGCCGGAGGGAGCGCATATCGGGAACCAGCAAGTCAGGCCGGTAACTGGCCAGTTCTTCAGACCCAATTACGCCGGTGGCAACCGCGATGGCGCGGATGCCATTGCCACGGGCGGCCAGAATGTCGTTGGGATGGTCGCCGATCAGGCTAACCCGTGCGCCCGCTCCGATCCAGCCCGCGCGCCGGGCTTCGCGGATTGCGATCTTCACCAGGCCGGCCCGGGTCTTGGCCATCTCGGCGAACGCGCCAAAGCGGAAATAGTTCCGCAAGCCGGCGCGTTCCATCTTCTTCCAGCCGATGGCGGTCAGGTTTCCGGTCACTAAGCCGGCCGGTACATTGTTTTTCTCCAGCTTCTTTAGCAACAACCGCACTCCCGGACAGACTTTTCGCTCGAGATTCGGGCACACCCGCCCGTAGATACGCTGGGCGCTGTCGATGATGCCGGGCACCGATTCACGGATGCCCTGCCGGCCCAATCCATGCCGCAACAGCATGCTCGCGATGATGTCCGGATCGAGCATGCCCGCGACGGGGATGCCATCCGTCGACACTTGAATGCCGACGGTGCGCAGGATCGCGCGTTGCAGCGCTTCGCGATGATGCGGACCCGACCGGCGGATCAGGGTACCGTCGATATCGAAAAGAACGAGTGCGTTGGGTGAATCCAAATCCCTATCTTACGGGACAATCGCTATTTGACCGTGATATCAATGCTGGCGCTTGGGCTTGGCGCGTGATGGTTTCGGAATCCGGAGCCGCGCCGGTCAAGAGCACGTTCAAGCTCATAGTGTGGTTACGAGTCGCGGGCGCGGACAATCGCTTCTTGAACGGCAATGCTGGCCGTCGTGACGTTGGACGGGGGGCGGTTAACAACCTGGTTAACAACTCGCCGCACTCTCGAAAACCTGGCATTTGGCCAGGCGCCCAGGGGACACGGCTACGATAAATTTTGACCGAAGGAGTTCGGGACTCGAGCCCGCTGTGTCCCCATCCGCGTCGCGAACTCGCGGGTTTTCATTCGTCCTCTCGCGCGCCATGGCGCTCATGCGAAACAGGTTAACAGTCTGCCGCACGCCGAGCAATCCGGTCAGCAGATTGGCGCCAAACACCAGCTCCACAAAACCGATCGCGGAAATGGCCACACTGAGTCCGCGGATCGCGTGGGCCGTTGCGAGTTGCCGGCGCCGACGCCAGGCGGGGACAATTCCTACTTCACCGTGACCGGAATGCCGGCAGGCGTGACGTTGGGAGCACTCGCCGTGATCGTCGCCGAACCTGGGGCTACGCCGGTCAGGCGCACAGTCGTGCTGGTGGTGTTGGCAGGAAAAGTCACCGTGGCCGGCGCGGTGGCTACACTCGGCGTGTCCGAGGTCAGATTGACTGTCAGGTTCGCAGGCGCGGGCGCGGACAAGGTGAGCGTCACGTACTGAATGGAGCCCGCACTCATCGTTGCGCTCCCGGGAAAGAAGCCGATCCCCTCGTTAACCTGCAATTGTTGGCTGACCGGTTGGTAATTCCAGGCCGTCGCCGTAATGATGACCGATCCTAAGTTGATGCCGTTAATCTTCGGTATCAGGGTCGGGATGGTTGAGCCGCCGGGGACAAAAATGTTAGCGCCCGATATGGTCACCTTCGAGGTGTCGCTGCTGGTGAGGGCGATGAAAACGCCATTGGACGGCGCGGGCACGCCCAAAGTAATCGGGAATGGAGTGGAGCTACCTGGCGCCACCGCCGTCACAGCGGGCAAGATGATTCCACTCAAGTTGGTCAGCGAAAACATCGCTGGATTACCCACGCCAGCCACGGAGGCCGTCACCACATAGCTGCCTGCGATGGAGTTGGCGGTGAAGGCAGGCGACGACGCCATGCCGGAACTGTTCGTGGTCACCATGCTCGATCCGCCAAATACCCCGCTGGCGCCCGTGCCGGGAGCTGAAAGGACCACCGTAACGCCGGACACGGGATCGCCAGCGGCATCCACAACTTTGACCACCAGCGGGTTGCTGAATGTACTATTGATCGGCGCGCTCTGATTGCCGCCGCTGACTGCGGTGATGCTCGCCGCGGGACCGATATTGGTCAGGGAGAACGACGCCGGCGACGCAACCCCAGGTACAGTTGCTGTCACGGTATAGGTTCCCGGCGTTCCGTTGGCGGTGACCGGCGCCGAGGCCACGCCCGCTGGATTGGTGGTTATGGTCATGGTCCCTCCGGCGAAACTGGCGCTTGCGCCGGTTGTGGGCGACATGAAGGTCACCTTCGCTCCACTGACAGGATTTCCGCCCGCATCGCTTACCATGACCGCCAGCGGAGCGGCAAAGGCCGTGTTGACACTGGCGCTCTGGCCGCTGCCGCTAGTTAAAGAAATGCGCGCCGCCGGTCCGGCCAGGTTCGTGAGCGCAAATGTTGCGGGCGTAGCTACCCCGGAAATGGAAGCCGTTACCGAGTAGGACCCCGCCACTCCGTTGGCGGTGAAAACAGCGGAGGCCGATCCGGTCACATCCGTCGCGACGGTGGTGGAGAGCCCGGTCGCGAACGTTCCGGTTGCGCCCGTCGAAGGCGCGGAGAAGGTAACCACGACGCCGCTCACTGGATTCCCCATCCCGTCCTTCGCCATCGCCACCAGCGGAACGCTAAACACCGTGTTGACCGTCGCACTCTGCGGCGTTCCTTTGGCCGCCGCGACCGACGCAGCGGAAGGTCCGCCTGCTGTGATTGTCAGGGTCAAGCTGGTGGTTGCGGTTTGCGCGGGAAAACTTGCATCTGTCACTTTGAACGTCAGCGGCGTGTTGGTCACCGTTGATGTGGGTGTGCCGGTAATCTGTCCGGTGGTTGGGGTCAACGTCAATCCGTTTGGCAGCGTGCCTGAAGTCAATGCCCAGGTAAGGGGAGCCGTTCCGCCGTTGGCCGACAAGGTTTGGGAATAAAATGCACTGACACTGCCATTGCCGAGAGCGGTGGTGACAATGGTCAGCGCCGCGCCAACCTTTACGGTGGCGGTGGTATCGGGAATCGACGGTAACGCATTCGCGTGGATCACGGTCGATCCTCCCGCCACGCCGCTGACACGTATGCTTGCGGAGGTCGTGTTGGCGGGCAATGTTACCGTTGCGGGCACGGTCGCCACCGCCGGATTGTCGGAGCTTAAATTGACCGTCAAGTTCGCGCTCAAAGGCGCCGACAAAATCAGCGTTAGAAACTGCGAAGCTCCCTGGCCGATGGACACGCTGCCCGGCGAGAAGCTCAAGGCATCGGTCACGGACACCGTCTGAGACGCCGGCGCATAGGTCCAAGCGGAAGCAGTGATGGTGGCTGAGCCAAAGTTAACACCGTTCAATTTTGGCGTGACGGAAGGCGTAGCCGATCCGGCTTGGAACAGGACGGTGGCCGCGCTTAAGGTCACCTTCGAAGTGTCGCTGCTGGTCAAGGTGACGTATACATTGTTCGACGCCGGAGACCCCAGTGACACGGGGTAAGGAACGGAGGAGCCGGGAAACACCGAGACGTTGGCCGGCAAGAGAATCGCCGGTTGGGATGTCACCACGAGCGATGTGCTATGCAACAGGTTGCCACTGGCCCCCTGCAGGTTTACGTTGAAACTTCCGGCGGGCGCGCCGGTCGAAGTTGTGATGGTGAGCACTGAGCTTCCGGCGCCACTGACGGAAGGCGGGGCGAAGGAAACGCCGACACCAGCCGGCAAGCCGCTGGATGTTAAATTTACAGAGCCCGTAAATCCGTTGAGTGCCCCGACGGTAATGGTGGAAGTCGCTGAACCGCCGCCTGAAGCCACCACGACCGCTGGCGGTGAGACGGACAACGTAAAGTCTGGTGTTGCGATGGTGAGGGTCACCGTCGTTGAGTGTAGGAGACTTGCGCTGGCGCCCTGTACGGTGATCGGGTACGTTCCGCCGGCCGTGGAAGCGGAGGCGGTCAGCGTGAGCGTGGTGGTTCCGGAGCCGGTGACGGACGCCGGTGCGAACGCTGCCGTGACTCCGGCCGGCATGCCGCTGGCCGTAAAACTCACTGCGCCGCTGAATGCATTTATGCCCGACACCGTAATCTTGGACATCACGGAGTTACCCACGTTGGTGCTCACCGACGCAGGCGACGCGGACAGCGTGAAATCGGGTGTACCCATCACGGTGAGCGTGATCGACATGCTGTGAATCAGAGTTCCGCTGGCGCCCTGAAGGGCGATCGGGTAGGAGCCTGGGGCCGTGTTGGCGGCGGCCGCAAAAGTTAGGGTTGACATGCCGGGGCCGCTCAAGGAATTCGGCGAGTAGGTAGCGCTAACGCCGGTTGGCATTCCGCTAGCTGTCAGATTGACAACGCCACTGAACCCATTGAGTGCCGCGACCGTAACGGTGGAAATCGCCGAGGAACCGTCCGTCACCGTTATCGCGGACGGTGACGCAGCCAAGGTGAAATCGGGCGCGTTGACCATTAGAGTGACGGAAACCGGAAACACCAA
>DATFZA010000621.1:0-5197 GCA_035314765.1 Bryobacteraceae bacterium | reverse complement strand
CGGCTCGTGTGTCAGTGACCCGCAAGATTCGGGTGCCGCGGTCTGGGTCCACTGCCAGGGGGCCTTTGCCGAGTATGTCTGCGCTCCCGAGTCGACATTGGTCACGAAGCCGGATAACGTGACGTTTGAGCAAGCAGCTTCCGCGCCTCTGGCGGCGCTAACCGCGTTGCAGGGTCTTCGCGACAAGGGACACATTCAGCCGGGACAGAAGGTCTTGATTAACGGGGCAGCGGGAGGCGTGGGTACTTTCGCCGTGCAGATCGCCAAGTCGCTCGGCGCAGAGGTTACTGGCGTATGCAGCGGAAGGAATGTCGATCTGGTCCGATCCATCGGCGCGGATCACGTCATTGACTACACCCAAGAAGATTTCACCAAGAGTGGGCAACGTTACGACGCGATTTTCGACTGTGTTCTGAACCATTCGTTGTCAGCATGCAGGCGCGCCCTAGACCCCAAGGGGATCTACATCGGGGTCGGAGGCTCGGGCAGCCGGTGGATGATCGGTCTGCTGGCTCCTGTCATCAAAGCGCTTGTGTTGTCACCGTTCGTAAGCCAGAAACTGGTCTCGATTATGGCGAAGCCCAGCAAAGAGGACTTGACCATTATTCGCGAGCTCATGGCGGCCGGCAAGGTAACACCGGTCATCGACAGGTCTTACAGCTTGAGTGAGGTCCCCGAGGCTATCCGGTATCTGGAAGAAAAACACGCTCGGGGAAAGGTGGTAATAACATTGGAACATAACAACAAAATATGACGACAAGCGGATGAGGTCAGTCTCAACCAATGGAGCTCTGCCCGGCTCACAGAGCAGTGTCGCCAACCGCCCTGCGCGACGCGGAGGACTGATGCTGCCGCTTCAATATTTCTTGAACCTCAAAGTCCGTTACTTGGCGGAAGTCGTCGTACCAGGCCCCCACTGCGACAAACGGCTCAGGCGTGGCCAGACAAATGCATTCCTCCGCCTCGCGGCTAAGACGCCGGCAGGCTTGCCACGAGCCGACGGGTACCGCGACGATCAGCTTCTGAGGATGATGGCTGAGGACATGCCGGGCGGCCGCCACCATGGTCGATCCGGTAGCCAGACCATCGTCGACCAGCACGACAGCACGGCCGCAAAGGTTAGGCGCTGGGAGACCACCCCGATACAGTTTCTCCCGGCGTTCCATCTCGCGCGATTCGTGGGCGATCACAGCCTCCACTTGCTCAGCGGAAATCCCCAGATCGTGGATCAACTGGGTATCCAGAACCCGGGTATTGCCCGCCAGCGCACCCATGGCGAGTTCCGGCTGCCAGGGGACGCCGAGTTTACGAACCACAACCACATCCAACGGCGCGCGCAAGGACTCCGCTACGGCGGCGCCAACTTCGACGCCGCCGCGCGGCAACGCGAGGACGATGGCATTCGCCCCGAGTTTCCGGGAAGCGAGTTCCAATCCCAAAAGCCGGCCCGCTTCGGCTCGATCTTGAAGTGGTAGCGTCGCCATATAGGTCGGTTGTTTCCTATTGCGGCATGTTGTCGGCAAACCACGTCACCGTTCGCCGCATCAGATCGCGGATGTGGTCCGGGTCATGGAATCCGTGGCCTTCGCCAGGATAGATGACAAACTCAGTCTTCACTCCAAACGTCTTGAGCGCATGCCAGAACTCATAGCTCTGGGGAGCGGGACATTCGCCATCGTGCTCGCCAACGACTACCAGCGTGGGCGTCTTGACATTCTTGATAAACGTGATGGGCGAGCTTTTTGCGTACACCGCCGGATCGTCGTAAACCGAGGCGCCAAAGTACGGGAGCATCCATTGGTCGATGGAGTTTTGGCCGTAGTAGCTTTGCCAGTTCGCGATGCCGGCGCCCGCCACGGCGGCGCGGAAGCGATTGGTCTGGGTGACCGTGAACATGGTCATGTAACCGCCATAACTCCAGCCCGCCACGCCGATGCGCCTTTGATCTACCGGATAACGCGCGGCGACGGCGTCTACTCCGGTGAGAATGTCGCGCAGGTCGCCGTAGCCAAAGTCCTTGACGTTGGCGGCGGTGAAGGCCTCGCCTGTGCCGTAGCTGCCGCGCGGATTGGGAAAGAAGACGAAGTAATCAAGGGCCGAGAACAGGCCGAGATCGAAGCTGGGCCGCAGCCAACTGGGGCGCACACCCGATGCCGGACCGCCGTGAATGGCGACGAGCATCGGATAGTGCTTGGCGGGATCATAATGACCAGGCAGCAGCAGCCAACCCTGAACATCGAACCCATCGTTCTTCCATGACACGCTCTTCGCGGCGCCCCATTGCACCGTTTGCCCGGCGTTCACGTGCGTCAGTTGCTTCCATTGGCCAACCGGTCCGGTCCAGAGTTCCTGCGGCTGCGAGTAAGACGACCGCACGATGACGCTCGAGCCGGGGTTGCCGTTGAAACTGATGCTCTCTTCGCCGGTCCAGAGTGTTTCCGTCGTGCCAGTGGACAGATCGAGCGTGGCGATGGCGCTCTTGCCGGATATGGTTTCGGTGAACAGAAGCCGCCGCGAGGAAGGCAGCCAGGAGAAAGCGCTGGGGCTCGATTTGCGGCCGGGAGTGACGTTTTTAGCGGGACCTCCGCCACCGGCGATCGTGAAGATGTCTCCGCCCGTGACACCTTCATCGCTCATCAGACCTCCGATAAAGGCGATGGTCTCACCGTCGGGCGACCAGCGAGGATTGGCGATTTGCATCGGCGGCTTCAGTATCGATTTCGCCTTGCCTGACCCGAGATCGAGCGTGTAGAGCTGAGCGTTGTACCAGTTATCGTCTCCAGGCCCGGGAGCGGCGGTGTAGACCAATTGTTTTCCATCGGGCGACCAATCGAACTCATAAACGTACATGCCCTCGGGCGAAACAATGTCGAGCTTGCCAGACGCGGCATCGACAATGGCGATGCGCTGCAGGTAGATCTTGCTGTCGACGACGCCGGTGTCGGGGATCAGAGCCTCGGTGGGACCCGGCACTCGAGGAGCATCCGCGATCAGCAGCACGGCGATGCGTTTGGAATCCGGCGCCCAAAGCGGCGCGGACAGGAAGCCCGTAACATCGGTCAGCCTGCTGGTGTGCCCAAGACCGTATTTGTCGGCAACATACAACTGGCGAAGATTCTTGGCGCCGGTATCGGAGAGAAAGGCCAGGCGGCCGTCTTCGGAAAAAGCCGGATCGGCCTCGGCGCCATCGGAGTTGGTCACTCGCCGCGGCTTTGCTCCGCTCGCTTCGCTGACGTACAGCTTAGCCGCGTCGGACTGCTGGCCTGGCTGCGATTCCGTCCAGGCGACATAGCGGCCATCATGCGAGATGACCGGCGTCTTCAGAGAGCGTACTGTACTCAGTTGGTCGAGCATCTGGTCCAGCGCCTGAGGTGAGGCGGCGGCGGAGACGAGGAGGGCCAGGGAAACGAGACGCATATCTATTTATAGCGTCGCCCATGCTTGACGATGAAGCGCGGCTGGGCCGAGGCAATTACTAGCAGACCAGCGATTGCGAGCGCTTTCCAAATATGCATGGATCGATTATCCTCTTAGGGTGAAGCCTTTGGAAGTGACCCCGCTCGAAGTGCAGCACCAACTCGCCGCGGGCGAAACGTTGCGCTTGATTGATGTTCGGGAGCCCGCGGAGTTCGCGATCGCCAAAATCGAGGGGGCCGAACTGATCCCCATGGGATCGGTGCCGGCGCAGTTGCAAACTTTGGACGCGGCGGCCGACGATGCCACGCTGATTATCTTTTGCCATCACGGCATGCGGAGCTTGCAGGTGGTGAATTGGCTACGCGAGCATGGCGTCGAAAATTGCCAGAGCATGGCCGGCGGCATTGAGCTTTGGAGCACCACCGTGGACAGCGCGGTGGCGCGGTATTGAAGGGCGGCGCGCTCGATTCCGGTGGGGCGAACGCCCCCGTTCGCGCCGGACCCCCTGGTCCGGCCATCCCCATACACAGCGCCAGCGTGGACGGCCCCACTGTTATTGGAGCGCGCTGCTCTTAGCCGAGCCGTAATAGAGGCCATTAAAAAGCAGCTTGAAGGTCGCATGCGGCTGGCCGCGGAAGACTACGTCCGGGCCGAGCAGCAGCACTTTGCCTTCTCCCAGGCTGGCTTCGGCGACGGCCGTTCCGCCATCCAGGTATTGCTGACCCCAAGCCCAGCCACTGACCAACGTTTCGTTGCCGGAGAACCAGGCAACGGGATTGGTCCTTTCCGTGGCAGCGTCCGGTGAGAGCCGGAAGAGCGGGCTATTGTCGTAGAACAGGTCCACTTCATGGGGCATGCCGTAGGCGAGCGGGTCCTGGTTGTTGATCCTGGCTTTCAGCAGGGCGCCGGGGATGTAAAATTTTTCGTTGGCGAGATGGCGCTCTTTGCCTTCGCGGTCCATTTCGGTAAGCTGATCCTTTAGCGGGAGGCCCAGCGCCGCAGCGAGCGCGGTAGAGGTACCGACGGCGATGACACTGCCGCCGGCCTCGACAAATTGCTTCAATTGCGGGATGGTTTTCTCGGCCGTGATTTTGCCGAGCATGGAGTGATATTTTTCCGGGATCTTCTTGGGATCGGGCGGTTCATTGAAGCGGAAGAAGCGCCAGTCGTCTCCATACACATTGTTTTGAAGCACGATGACGTCAAAGCGATTCGCCAGGTTGCCGGCGTCAAGCGTTCCCGGATAGATAATCTCGAACGGAAACTCGAATTGCTCCAGTAACCAGCGCGTCCAGCCGACGCTGGTGTTGCCGCCATACACGTCAACCAAACCGATGCGGACGGGCTTCAACTTCAGCGCGTCGCCGGTGGGTTTGGCGGCAACGGCCATGACCGGGATGCCGAGTTCGCTCGCGGCTCGGGTGAGGATGGTCTTCGATTCGGACGATGCCGGAACCCAAATCGTACCCGGCCCAAATTGATTTTTGCTGAGCCAATACACTTCGCAGTGATTCTTGAGCAACCGGTTGACCGCGATGAAAGAGTTGTTCAGTTTGTGGCTGAAGAGGTAACCGGCGGGATCGGCCGGGCCGCTGATGGCCTCTTGCGGCGGGGCTTCTAGTGACGTCATCTTTCGGAATGGACCGTCAAAGCCATCGAGGATGCGATCGAAGGCGACGCCCATCTGCATGGCGAGCGTCCAGCCGGTGATGTCATAGGGGCGATTGGGAGGTCCTCCCGGATAGCGGAAATCGTTGGGGTGATCCTGCGGCTCAAACAT
>DATFZA010000620.1:0-3707 GCA_035314765.1 Bryobacteraceae bacterium | reverse complement strand
GGATTCGAACGGATTGGAATGATACGGTGGAGTGCGATAGCCAAGAAAATAGATCGCGACGGAAGCCGCGCCAATCGCTCCCAACCAGATTTGCTTCTGGCGTGAGTAACCCACCCCGAACGCCACCAGCGATAGAACGGGCCAGACCAGCACGCCATTGGACATGCAGAGTTCCGCAACCCAGGCGGTCACGATCAGACCGGCAAACGAAGGCGTTTGGGTTACGGCGAAGGCAAACGCCAGCGACGCCGCGCAGAGGATCAGGACGAAGTGAATCTGAAAGCCCCACGCCAGATTCTCAATTTGGAGCGGTGAGAACAGACAGTACAAACACAGAGCAGCCGCTGGAATCTCAAAACGCAAATCGGCCGGACCGAACTTTCGCAAAACCGCCAGCAGGATCGCCAGATGCACCAACTGGATGAAAAAGATCAAGACGAGCAGGATGGTATTGCGCCCGCCGAGTAGCAGCAAGTCCGCGTAGCCAGCCAAACGCGCGATTGGAATGCGATGCTCGTTGTGCTGCGCCCACAGGTTGTGCGCGGTGATGTTCCCATTGGCGCTCTGCAAATCGGCCACGATGGCCCACTGGTCGCCGAAGAACACGGGGTTGTGGTACTGGACGACAATCTTCGTGGTGACCACCGCGGCGCCAAGCGCAAAGGCCAGCAAAATATAGCCCAGGGCGCGGGTGAGAAACGTTGCTTGGAACAGAACCAAGGTTCTATGGTAAGCGAAGGCGAGTTTGGTAAGATGAGATGACGCTCAACGCGCGGTGAGGTGGCAGAGTGGTCGAATGCGGCGGTCTCGAAAACCGTTGAACCTTTACGGGTTCCGTGAGTTCGAATCTCACCCTCACCGCCATTTATTGATAATAATTTTTCGTTGCTCCAGATCCCGTTCTCCGTTTTGCTGGTGATGGTGGTGCCTGCTCTCCGCGCTCCGCTTTCACGACATTGGGCGCAAAATCCATTTGAAGTCTGGATAGCAATTGGAGAAAAAGATCGCCGGCCCCGCTCGGATAGTCCTCGGATGCGGATCGTCCGCTTTTCCAAAGCAACGCTGGAGTTCGGCCGAAAGACACATTCCATCGAAGGGATTCCGGTTCGCATCTATTCGGTGGCGAAGACGGTGGCGGATTGCTTCAAGTATCGAAACAAGATTGGGCTCGATGTTGCACTCGAGGCTCTCCGCGAGTGCCTTAGGAACCGGAAGGTGACAACTGCCGAACTGTGGAGAGCCGCGAAAGTGTGCCGCGTCGCAAACGTAATGAGACCTTACCTGGAGGCTCTCGTTTGAGACGGGCCAGCGGCCCCAAATTCCGGGCTCAAAGTGAACGCCCATTCGTCGCGATTGTGCCAGCAGCACCGACTCCGCGCAAAGAGCGGCGCCCAAAAATGGGATTGTTCGGGTAGGTAGGGCGACCGTGGGGGCAGAATCACGATATGACAGTCGTTACTGTCACGAGGCCCGGCTGAATGGCTTATTTCGCAAATGGGTCCCACACGGTCCGGAGGTCCAACACGAAACCGGCAACGGGTCCTTCGCCTTCGACCGTCTCGGCATTCTCCATGCGTTCCGCCTCGTCGCGTCCGGGCCGGTAGATTTCGACGCCGCGGGATTCCGGATCGATCAGCCAGCCAAGGGCGGTGCCGTTCTTAATGTACTCGCGCATTTTCTCGCGCAGCGTTTTTAACCGGTCGGATTGAGAGCGCAGCTCAATTACCAAGTCCGGGCAAAGATGCCAGTAACCATCCAGGCTTTCCGGGCTCAGATCTCCGATGCGAGTCCGAAGAGTCCAGGCGCTATCGGGGGAGCGGCGGGAGCCGTCAGGAAGGACAAAGCCGCCCGAGGAATCGGTCGCGATGCCGCGACCGTCGGCGCGCGCCCAATTGCTGAGTTGTCGCGAAAGTTCGGAATTGCGGGCGCTGGTCCGCGAGCGAGTTGGCGGCATGACAATGAGATCTCCTTCGGCCGTCATTTCGAAGAACAGATCGGGATGTTCGTCGCAAAGAGCGGCGAACTCCTCGTCCGTCATCGGAGGCGCGGTCAACGTCGCGGGGAGGAAGGCCTCGTCGAGCACCAAGTCCATAATTTAAATTCTACTTCGATGCGGGACCTTTCGGATGGTGCCGTGCGGCTGCCGACCAGCATCGTTTCTTACGCGACGACGGCGCTTAGGACTGGTCGTTTGAAGGCAGATGCTTTGGGCAATTTTGGGCAACGGCCGGCGGCGGCTACGGCAAATACAGGCTCCGGCAACGAGATCTCGAAGGCGGGCTCTTGTCGTGGTTTGTTCTGGAACACATTAGCCGCGCAGGGAGGCGTTCACGCCCTCGTCCCATTCCCGCAGCATCAGCTGTCCAACTTCAGCAAAGGCCGGGTGCTCCTGGGCATAGGAGTTGACTTCTCTGCTCGTCTCCTGAAGGGCCTCAGCGATGCGCTGAAAGATCCGCCGAACCTTGGCGGGGGTGCAACCCGCACGCGTCTCGCCGAACTTTCGCAGATCCTTGGCCGCAGGCCATTTGGTGGAGCCGTCCAAGGTTAGGGCCAGGCAGTCTTTAGGGATATAGACGGAGGTAGTCACGAGATCGTAGACCGGAGCGAGTCGTGCTTCACCGTGTACGTCGTCATAGACGATCGCAAAATTCTTCAGGTGGGCATTCCCGTTGCGAATCGCACAGTTGAGTGCGATCAGGGTGAACAGCTTTTCCATATCCTCGTTGACATGGGTAGAGTTTGCGAACTGCGTGAAGCGCTTCATGACCTGGCTCTCGTAACTTCCGCGATACTTCTCGTCCGTTCGGCGCGCGTTGAGCACGCAGAAATCCTCGAGCCCCCGATAGGTCCCGTCCATACGCAGATCGAACCGGTCGATGACCAGGGCCATGCCGTCTTCGGCCAGACGATAGGGCGATACGTCGAGTCCGCACTTTCGCGCCGCCGTAAGGCAGAAAAACTCGTTGGCGGCCAGTTGCGGATATTCGTTCTGGTCCCACAGCTTGACGATGTGAGTGGCGCCACGCCAGCTCGGAGAAAGTCGCTTGCCACTGTGACCACTCGCTCCGAAGGCGTTTTCGTCGCGTATGAGAATCTTGGGTTGCACTCCGCTGATACCGGAGAAGGATGCGAACTTCTCCAGCAGGTAGCGGAACAGATCGCCGCCGCGGCTGCGTTCGACGATCTCGCTGATGCTGCAGCTTCAACCACATTTGCACTCGAGTGATTTGAAAGATTGCTTGGATGCCGGAGCACAGATCGACCAGGGCATGGGAGACGCGCGATTGGATCTGGTCCGCTCTCTCACCGCGTGCCTTCACCCGGACGAGTAGGTTGAGCTGGAAATCTGCTGCAGCCAAGGCACTCACCGCCCGAATGATTTCCGGGGAAATTCTCCGATCACGCGCCTCTGCTATCTTGATTCCATATGTGTAGGAACATCAAGACGCTGTTCAACTTCGATCCACCCATCACCGACGAAGAGATTCAGGCCGCCTCTCTTCAGTTTGTACGGAAAATCAGCGGATTTACGAAACCATCGAAGACAAACGAGGGCCCGTTCCTGGCTGCCGTCGACGAAATTGCTCAAGTCTCGTCCCGGCTTCTCCGTTCGCTGGAGACCAGCGCGCCGCCAAAGAGCCGCGAAGAAGAAGCCGCAAAGGCAAAAGCTCGCTCAGCGGAAAGATACGGTCACGAAAACTTCCGTA
>DATFZA010000619.1:0-4477 GCA_035314765.1 Bryobacteraceae bacterium | reverse complement strand
TGCCGCTGATGACACGCCGATCATCTGTCCGTCGCGCCCCTGGCTGGTTCTTCGGAAGAAGCGGCTCAATCACCGCCCATTGCGTATCGCTTAGCCAAAATTCGTTCGCCATGAACCAAGCCCCCAACCAGCGATTCGGCTCGAATCACACCGCGATATAAACCTCAATAGTTTGATTGGGTTTGGAGCCTAATGCAGGATTACACGCTCAGCCGAGCACACACTCCCAATTGAGCGTTTCATCATCAGCAAGAAAAGCCGCCGAGACAAATCGTCACCCCACCTGCCCGAACTGCGGAAAACTCTCGATCAGCCAGAGCGATAGGCTCTGTGGAAGCCGCCGGTCAGGAAGGCGACGCCGGTCGCGACCAGCAGCACGCCCGTCTTCTCAATCCGGCCGAACTGCGATTTGACGAAGCGCGAGGCGCGCATGAAGGGCCCCATCGCAGCGGCGGCGAGAATGAAGGGGAGCCCGAGCCGCGAGGCTGTAGACCGCTAGCAGACCCACGCGGTCCACCGCACGGACGGCCAAATGGGCGAAATGCCAATCGTTGGCAAATCCGTCATCGCAGGAATATTGGCTCGGGAGAAACGCCGCCCCAGATTTCAAAACGTCATCCCACCTGTCCGAACTGCGGAAACGCCTCGATCAGCCGGAGCGCAGTTCGCCGCCAACGTATTCGCCCCCGAAAATGCAACCGTCACTGTTTTTCCCACCGTTTTTCCGTTTTCCTCCGAAGTTGGGTCCCCGCCTCGCCGAGCGTTGAACACACACTCTACTCGGTTGTATCAATATTGAAGCGTAAAACCCATAGGACAATCCGTTCCTAATAATTCTCTCTATGCAACGGAAGCTTAATTTGCTACAAGGGTGCAGCAGCCGGAGCGTCCTGTTAAGTCGCTAACCCGCGGATCCGCGCTTTGCACAAAAGTGTCGGGGTGGAGAGCACCGTTTAGAAAAACCCCATCAGTGGAACGCTTGCGCTTGAGGAGAGACTATTATGAAAACATCGCATCGAGCCCGCAAAATTCCGCGCCGGCCGCTGGAATCCGGTCCATTGACTCGACCTGCCGCCGCTTCGCCACTGAGCATCAAGAGCGCGAGCAGCCTGAGCGAAGACTTTCTCGAGCGCCAGGATCTTTATCTCAGCCCGGGTTCGTCAACGCTCGCGCTCTACAAAAACCCATTCAAGGCCAATCTCGTCGAAGGCGCGGTTGCAGTAGACGGCAGCTATTACACGCTCGCGCACGATCCGAGTGGAGGGCCTTGGCGGCTCGAAAAATACGACGATCCCACAAATCCGCTGGTTGGCTGCATCACGGTGGCGAGCGTCGTCTATCCGGAGGACGGCAGCGTAGGCACCGTGGCCTCCACACCGGATTATCTCTACTATTTTACAATTACTAAGGACGGTCCACAATATTTCAACGCTGAGACGGATGTCAAAGGCATCACCAAGCTAAAGGTTGCCTATACACCGCCGCTCCCACAGCGAATTCCGACTGTTTATGGCGCCACCCCCGATGGCAATTTGATGATTACGCGTTGGACTCAAGACACTCAAGACGGTCTCCATTTCGAACCGACGACCTTCAACGTCGGCGGCGTACTAGCGAGCGCCGAGTTCGTGCTGGCGTCTCTCAATCGTTCGTATCACGTGCTTATAACTGTGGTTAATGGAATTCTAACTTGGTACGTGATCCAAGGCCTGAATGTCTTCAATATTCTTGGACCCTACTCTGCTACAAGCCTTGCCGTCAAGCAGGTCATCATGGCCTATCAATCTGACCTCAGCGCTATCGATTTGGTGGTGCTGGGGCCCGAGGACGACACAACGCACGAGAGCCAAGTATACCTTGCTTTCGGCCTGGGCGGCAGCGAGCCCTGGGCGCCGACATTGCAAGCTGTTGGCAATATCACTGCATCGCGTGGCGCCGGCGTGCTGGACGCCGAGTCTCTCATGCATCTCTACCTGATCGACAGCAATAACAAGGTTTCTGTGCTACATCAGACCGGCTGGACGACAGGCTACCCGGCCTATTTGCAGCCTGTCTTCACCACCGCGACACGGGAATCCACTGTAGAGACCGCAGTAGGCTCCCAAGTTGTGCCGGTGGCGATTCCTCTCGCCGGCGGCATCGCCCACATTGCCGTCGACCCGTACCCGGTCGACCACCCTGTGCTGGCGGCGTACGCGGCGGCTGGGAGAGGGGCGGACCAACCGCCGGCGTCCATCCGACTCATCGGTCAGGATGGGGAAACGCTTGAATGGTGGAATGAGCCGGTGCAGCTCGCCGCCACCCAGTTCTACAAGGTCAGTCGCTGGCAAACCCGAGCGACGCTGCTCGATCGTAACCGGAACCCGGTCCCCCTATACTATCTCTCGCTGCACGCGGAGACCACCTGCACGGTCGATATCGGCGGGGAGAGCTATGTGCTCGATCCTCACCGCCCGCCGGTGGAAGTGCGCACCAATCTGAGCGGGCAGTTAGTGTTCAGCACGCCGGCGCTCGGCCTGACCACGCCCGCGATCACGATATCCGGCGAGGGGCTGCCAGCGAGCGCCGAGATCCGCCCTGACGAGGGAGTACAGTCCTATATCGCTGGAACCGGCACGCTGCCATTCAAGCCGACCTTCGACGGCGCCACGTTGTTCGACGCTACCGTGGACGGAAGGCCGTTGGCGCCTAATCTTCCTGGCAAAACCCCCGACGAAAAGCTGGCAGCCGCCAACGCTTTGGTCGAAAACATTCGGAAAACGATCGCGCTTGCCGATCCCAACATGCCCCAGCCGCAGTGCGCCGGCTTCTTGTTTCAGATTTACGACCCCGACCGTCCGGCCTTCGAGACGTTCGCAACGCTTGACGAGCTCGAAGTCGCGCGCGCGCGCGTTCGCGCGCTGCCTCAGTTCGGGGGCTTTTGGGACGATGTCGAAGACTTCGCGGGTGATGTTTGGGAGGGAATCAAGACGGGAGTCGCCACGGTCACAAAAATTCTAGCAGCCTGTCGGGCTTGAGATTTTCGCGACGTGCAACATGCTGATATTGTTACGTTTGTCGTTTCTCAGAAAATACGAAAAACCCAACGATATCAATGGGTGTATCGTTAAGTCCGACAGGCTGCTAGCGGATGCAGCAAGCAACGCAATCGATATAGCAATCAAGATCGGCGAGAAAATTTATGAACTGGGCAAGATCGGCATCGAGACGCTCAAAGACGCGTTTCACGCTGTGGAAAGCTTTTTCAACATGGTCGGCAACGTCGGCGAGGGAGTCCAGGACGTTATCGACTGGCTGAAGCGGACGTTCGCGTTCAAGGATATGTGCAATACCAAGAGGGCTATCGATCAAGCGTTATCAATGCTAAAGCCCAGCCTAACTCCTATTTTGACAAGCGCGCATGAGTATTTCAACAAAGCTTTTCTCGATCAACTGCCATCCATTATAGACGAAGCCTTCGTTAGTATGGGAGGCCGTTTTGAAAGAACCGATCTAGGCGATTTGAAATTCACAGATGGTACACCGTCTTTCCTGGTTCGCGCCGGCGAGGCCGTGATGTATATCGAAGAGATTGCCCAGATGATCATCGATCCGGCCGCGAATTGGCTCTGGGATAATTACCTCAACAAGTGGGTCACGCTAATCGCCGACGCACTGCCATCCGTCCTGCTGCCTTCCTTCGAACCGCTCCAAGGGCCCATGAAGGCGCTATTCGAAGCATTCAATGCGGCACTCCAAGAGTTCGAGTCGGTCTTCGGTGTTCTATATGAGTGGCTAAAGTCGAAGCTTCAGCAGGAGTATCCAAAAGATTCAGTCAAACACACGCTCTTCAATGACGCGCTCCAGCTCTTGCGCCAGATCAGCCTCGGCGGCGTGACGATACTGCACAAAATCATCGATGCGCTGTACGCCGCCCTCGTGGCCGCGGTCAATCTGATCGACAAGTTTCTCAACGCCGAGGTTAATCTCGGTGTCATCCAGACGGTGTGGCAATTTATCCAGGACCACGCCGGTATTGTCGCCGCAGATCAAGCTCCGCTGACGCTCGGCGGCTTATTTAGCCTGATTATGGCGGCGCCAGCGACGGTGCTCTATAAACTGATTTTCGGCCATTCCCGCATGGCCTGCCGACCGCCATGACCGAGAGAAGCGCGAGCAGCCCTGCTGTCGCTGCTCTTGCAGATCCGACGGCTGGCGATGCGATGATTGCGTTGGCGCGTCCGTCGCGGTGCTTAACATGCTGCTGCAGGGCCCTTGCGATTTGCTTGCCGAAGCAGAAGCTTTTTTTCCAGAAGACAGGGCGGTGGCGGCGGTGCGCCTGGGTTTTGGTTTGAGCGTTGCACGCCTGTCCGGTTAGCACATACGCCCACTAGATGTAGGGTGGTTCCAGTCGCCAGAATAAAGCATGCCTCGGTCTTCGCCGCGTGTGCGGCCGCCGATCCAGGTTTCGTCCACTTCGACGTGTTCGTTCGCGCGA
>DATFZA010000618.1:0-8622 GCA_035314765.1 Bryobacteraceae bacterium | reverse complement strand
CACCAGCGCTTCGCTTCTACTACCACCTCAAATTGCCGGCCATACCTCACCGGCATTGAGAGGTTTATATAGTAATCCTCACAACTGAACCGATAAACGACTTGGCGGCTGCATTGAATAAGGCTTGGCCGGGAGGTCGATCCGTTGCAAAGAACGGGCGCGTCGTTGGCAACGCAACGACGGGAATTTCCGGCTTCTCGATATTCATGCTAATTAACTGCCCTCTTGCACCGATACGTAAAAACAGCGACCCGGCTAGACTGGCCGCCTGCGGCAAGATGCCGCCTAGAAAATTTCGAAAAGGATCTCATGAACTGTAGAGTCACCCATTTGGGAAAATCGCTGGCATTGCTTGGGTTCGCCGTCTGCTCGGGTTCCCTGTCTGCTGCTAACCTACTGTCTCCCGTTCCGGCTACGGCTGTCGCGCTGTATTGTGGCAACGCGGCCACAGCGACCGTCACGGTGAAGCCGGTCAGCGGAACCGCCACGATTGTCATTACACTGGCGACACCGTTGCCTAACGGCTTGGTGGTCAGTCCGACGACGCAAACCCTCAACGCCGGTAATTCCGCGGCTGGCGTCACCTTTACTCTGAGCGCTCCCACCTGCGCCGGCGTCGCCGCCGGCGCCAATGCTTTCACCCTGACGTTGAAAGCGGGCGGCGTCAACGATGCCACGGTGGCGGGAACGATTAATGCCGCCGCGCTAACGGCTTCCCCCGCCTCGCTCACCATGACCTGCGCCTACGACGGCGTGTCAAAATATGTTTCCTCCTCCCCGCAGACAGTAACGGTGGGCTCCTCGGCTAGCGCGACTTTTGCCGGGATATCAAACGCCGGTGCGCTGATCATCACCAACAACCCCACGCCGGTCGCGCTGACTAGCTCTACCACCGCTGCCTTCAGCGTAGCTGCGCCATCGACGGCTAGTTCGGGGACGTGCGCAGCCGGCTCAACAACCTTGGGCCTGGGCGTTGGTGCGGGCGCGACTGAGGTGTTTAAAGTTATCCCGGTCACGATCACGTCGGTGCCGTTTACTCCATTGACCACATCGCCCGCCGCCCCCACGCTGGCTTTCACCATCGGTTCTGGCATTCCGGCCAGCGTCACCGTCACCATAAACTCAACCAAAATCCCGGCTGCGTTCTTCAGCGTGGACACGACTACTCTGCCCTCATACTTGACCGTGAATGCCATCTCCGGGACGGTAAACGGAAGGAACACCTTGACGTTCTCGACGACCGGCGTGGCCGACACGTTGACCCCGGGAGTGCAAAACCCCGCGCACGTCCACCTAAAGGTCTCGGGTTACGGGGATTTGGACCTGGCTATTACTCTTACGGTGTCGAACCCCAGTGCCGTGCTGAGCGTCGTGGAAGGGACCAACCGGAACCTCTCCTGGGCTATCGGCAGCGCTATTCCAACCCCCGTCATCACGGTCACGTCCAGCGGCACGGCGATTCCATACACCTTAAGCACCATCGCCGGCCAACTCTCGCCCTCCGTTACGCCTGAATCGGGCTTGGCCTATGGCTTCGGCACCGCCATTCCTGTGACCTTCTCCCCGCAAGCCTTCGCGGCCGCGCAACCCGGCAACATTCTGAATGGAGCGGTCGTCATCACCTGGGGCGGCAGCAAGACCATCACCGTCAACTTCAATGTCACGGTCACATTCACGTCTTCCACCGCTAGCCTGAATTCGATCTCCCCAACCACCCTGCCCACCGCCGGCTCTGGCCAGACCTTCACCGTATCGCTATTCGGCAACGGATTTGTCCCCAGCACCGATCCAACCCAGCAAACCATCGCCGGCATTGTGAAGACCACCGCCGGCGTGAACGCCATCGTGGCCGACGCCAACGTGACCGCCGTCGTGGCCAATGCATCGGTGATCGTACTGACCATCACCAACCCGGCGACGGCTGACACCAATCTGCCGTTCGCCACCGCCAACTCGATAGTGAAATTCGGTGTCTGTAATCCCCAAGGGGCCTCCGCTTGCACCGTTCCCACCGGGATCGTGTCGCTTACCATCGGAGCTGGCCCAACCATCACCTCCGCCGGTATCGTGAGCGCTTCTACGTTCTTGCCGGTCACCTCCACCGTCGCTCCCTACGACATACTGAGCATCTTTGGGTCGAACTTCTGCACCGCCAACGGCACCGGCTGCGCGCCTGGCCAATTGCTCTACGGGATTCCTACCGCCCCCAATCTCACTTATCCCACGTTCCTAACTCCGGACGCCAACGGCACGGGCGCCGCCCCGCGCCAACTCACCGTCACCTTCTCCAAGACCGGACAGACCTCGATCAATGCCCCACTGCTGTTCGCCACCAATAGCCAGATCAATCTGCTGGTTCCCAGTGGAGTCACTGCTTTTGGCGGGTCCGGCAACATCACCGTCAATTTCGGCGCCGCCTCCAGCACCGCGGTGCCCATCACGATCACCGCTACCGACCCAGGCATCTTTACCGTCAACTCCGCTGGATCGGGCGATGGCGCTATTTTGGACCTCAACTACAACCTCATTAGCAACACCAACCCGGCAAGCATAAGAGTTGGACCAACCACTTCAGATATCATCCAGGTCTACGCGTCCGGTCTCGGCGTCCCAGTCGACGGGACCGGTACTTGTATAACTCTCGCCGCGTACGAGGCATTGCTTTCGCCCAGCCCCGCGACCATCGATGGCGTGGTGTTACAGAGTTCACTGCTGACCGGCGCCGGCGATCTCCCTCCCTGCCTGGCTACCACTCCCACGTCGAAAATCGGCAACGTAACCTCGGTTGCCTTGGGCTCCCCTTACGCTGGATTTGTCTCTGGCGCCGTGGCTGGCCTTTATCAAGTAAATCTTAGGCTCCCCAACAACGGCTCAGTGACCTTCAAGGACGCAGCCGGCCAGTCCCATACCACCGGAGTCCTCGGGCCGCTGCAGGTGCCGGTCCTCGTCGGCACTAGCCAAGCTAACGTCTCGATGTGGGTAGTGCCCCAGCTAGATCTGGTTGCCCCAACTGCTCTTACCGGCACCAATGGCAGCGCATGGGCGGGCGCGAGTAACGTGATCACAGGCACAGCCACCGCGTTCACCGCCGTGCCTAGCTTCATGCTGCCCACTGCCGTGACGATCGATACCACCGGAACTATTGCGGGAACTCCCACAAGCAATGGTTACTATGTTGTCACCGCTAACGGAACTGACGCTTCAACCCCGCCCGTTACGGGACCGGTAACCTTCACCTTGAATGTTGCCGCCGCAGCCAGTCCCAGTCCCGTGACCCTCGCTGCATCCACCCTCACTCCGACCACCTACCCGGCAGCCAACGCGGGTGTTACCACCATTACGCCGGGAGGCGGAGTGGCTCCGTACACCTTCACAGTAAGCCCATCCGTCGGATTGACGATCACCACGAATTCCTCTGGAAATGGCGTGATCTCCACACCCGCATCGCTCGCCGCCGGGACGTACGAGGTCACCGTCACCGCAACCGACTCCACTACCGGGACAGCTCTGACCAACACCATTCAATTCCCGCTCACGGTCGCCTTGGCTCTTACCAGCAGCAACGGCGAATCCGTCAAAGGAACAGCGGGTCAAGCGAACACCTTAACCACGATCCAAGCCACCGGGCAGACCGGCACGGTCACTTACGCCTTGCTGAACAAGCCACAGGCTTGGTTTAGCATCGACGGCAGCACCGGAATAGTCAGCACATCGAGTTCGGCAGCCGCTGGCACCTACTACCTCACGGTCACCGCTGCCGACGGCACTGCGGCGGCCAATACCTCGGCTAACGGAGCCGGCACTATCTACGTCGCGGTAACCATCCAGTAAAGGTTGGTCTACCAGGCAAACCAACCAACCTCGGCGGCGGGAATCCAATCCCGCCGCCGATTTCTTTTTTCCGCCAGACCTTCACAGCCGCGAAAGAAGTGCTCCATCAGGTCCACGCAATGCTCAACGTAACGATGAATCAGCTCTTCCAGCGTGATGGGAGCCCCCACGCCGACCCGCACCCGAGTGGTTCGCTTCTCCTCCGGTATGTGGGCGATGACGCGGACCAGGTCCCCGTTGAGACCGATCCAAAGAGTTAAGAGTTCCGGCCATGACGCAAGGCTATATTTCTGGACGACGACCCAATCGTCCGGCGGCGCCAGGCGTTCGATGTCGTTGGCAATGGCGGAGCGCACGCTTGGCCCGAAGGCCCTCCCCAAGTCGCTCTTCTCGCGCAAGAGACCGAGCAGCATGTGCTCCGATTCGATACGTAAGCCTCCGAACTGACTGCCTTCATAGCGCGCGAAAAAACGGCTCGGCGCGCAAGCGGCGTGAACCTCTCGAACCTACAGCACCCACTGTGTCCTCCTTGAAACTGCGTGAACCGCATCGAAAAACTTTAATCCTAAATCCGCTTCATGAACCACTCAGCGCTCTTGCCAACCAGCCCTGGATCGACCAAGATGGCATAGTAGACTTAATCTGAGGGAGAGGAATCAGTTACATGAGAAGCGCAGTTCTATGGGCAGGCATTGCCGCGGTTATGGTCGGCGGAGCGCTCTTTAGTGCGGACAAGAAGGGCGTCGCGGCAAAAGGAAAAGAAGTGTTCGAGCAGTGCGGCGTCTGCCATAATACGGATTCCGACGAGAAGAAAATCGGCCCCGGTCTCAAGGGACTTTTCAAACACCCGAAACTCAAGAACGGCAAACCGGTTACCGAGCAGAACGTGTTAGGCGTCGTCAATAACGGCGGCAACGGGATGCCGGCCTACTCAGACATGCTGTCGGACGAAGAAAAAGCCGATCTCGTAGCGTATCTGAAGACTCTCTAACGGCGCCGGCTCTCTAATGGCGGTCCTGGGGGAACTCGCCTCGATGGAAATCTGGAAGGATCTCGCGAAAGTGCTGGGTGCTTTCGTGCTCACGGTAGTGATCGGATGGGATCGCGAGCGCGAGGAGCACACCACCGGCGTGCGGACCTTTCCCATCGTCGGCATGGCCAGTTGTGGCTACCTTTTGATTCTGAATGGAACGACCGCGGATTCTTCCCGAGTGCTTCAGGGATTGATCACGGGCATTGGGTTTGTGGGCGCAGGAGCGATTCTGAAGGAAGGATCCACGGTAAGAGGCACTGCAACTGCCGCCAGTGTTTGGAATGCCGGCGCGATTGGCGCCTCGGTCGCTCTGGACCATTATGGAATTGGCATAGCCCTGGCGCTTTTGAACCTGCTTAGCATGCGGGCGCTCCTGCCCTTGAAAAATCGATTAGATAAGGAGAAAAAGGCGGAGTCTTGAGTCCTCCGCCTTTTTCTCTAACAACAACCGACTTTACAAACGGCTGGATCGCACCTGCTCAGGCCGGTCCGTCTTTGCATAATCGGCCGCAGCTTCGCCCGATGAACCGATATCCGTGGCGCCGGTTTGCTCCATGATGTCCTTCGCGCGCTTGGTCCAGTCGGAATTGTCGGAATGGACCGACAGAAGCATGCCGCCGTCCTTAATCATCCCCTCGTAACGCTTGGCTTCGTATTCCGGCAGTCCCATCCCGACCAGCGCTCCGATGAGCCCGCCGACAACTCCTCCGGCCCCGATGCCACCGAGGGCGCCCATGATCGGACCAGCCGCGATGAATGGTCCAAGTCCGGGAATCGCCAGCGCGCCGATACCCGCCAGCCAGCCGAGTGCTCCACCGATTACCGCGCCGGCGGTCGCGCCCGTGGCCGTGCCTTCCGGCGCCTTGGTGCTCTTCTTGTGCGCGAATTCCTTGTTGCTCTGGTTGTCCGGTAACAACGCAGAAATATCGGTATTTCGGAAACCGGCTTCTCGAAGCACGTCTACCGCGTTTTCGAGATCGACCCGGCTCCGGTAAATTCCATAAACCGCTTTATTCTTGCTCATGAATTTCATCCTTTGCTACTCTTTATTTCGATCGGCGTCAGTCGCCCTTGACTGTGATCTGATTGTTGACATTGTTGGCGCCAGCGACTTTCGATGCATACGATTCGACGGTCTTCTTCTCGTCCTCCGAATACACTGGCCCCTTTAGCGTCACATTTCCGTTCCGCACAATCACCTTGACGTTATGCGCATATGTGGATAGGGATCCGTCATCCTCGATCGCCTTGCGTATCTCCTGCGCTGTTTCGCGATCGGAATTGTTCAACTTCTGCTGGCCGGCCGTGGCGGAAGCCGAGTTTCCGGGCTCCTGTCCGAACAAAGCAGTCCCCGCTGCCAGTATGCAGCCAGCGGTCAACGTCGTAAACGCGCGTGTCATTGCTTCACCTTCCTCCGATTAGAGGCCGGCAATCCGGGTTTGATTACGTTAAAGAGGGTTACCCCGGACTGCCTCCCTCCCCAGCTTGTGGGGCCGTCCCCCTGGACGGCGCCGGACGCCCTCGTCCGGCTCGCCTGCGCCCCTAGTTTGGGCTTTTCAGGCCGGCCCGGGCTTATTCAAATTCGCCCGGGCTTCTCAAAATGCTGATAATCCTGGCGGTCTTTCCAACTGCCACCCCACGTCCAGCCGTGCCGGGCAAACAGGCGAACGATGTAGCTGCCGGCGAGAATGCTTCCGGGGTAGTCGCGGTTGCGATCTAGATAACGCCGGCCATCCGGAGGCAAGACCTTATCGCCCTTGACGTACGGATTTATCAGCGGGTTGATGTCGATGGCGCGGCCCCAACTGTGGTTGGAAAATTTGCCCGGCTGGCCGGTGATGTCCCGGCAGTTGAAGGCCGAGGTATTGTCGGCAGCCATCGAGCGGTCGTCGCTCCCCTCGTACGTTTCAACCGGCTCCATGCGCTCGATCGGAAACCCATGTTGGAACAAATCCTGGAAGATGTCGGCGACCTCTCGAGCAACATCTTTATGCACGATCAACGTGCCCTGCGCGGGCCGACGCTGGAAGTCGAGATAAGGCACTTGGACTTGCCGCAAATCGCCGATCTCGACGGGACAGCCGGGGTGCCAGCTCACCTTTCGCATGCGCACTTGAAAATCGGGCGCAATCGGAGAAATCAGGAAAGCCGCGACCGCGAACAGAAACATCACACGCGGCCGGCGCGGATTTCTTCCGCCAGGTAATCGGTGGCGCGCCAGCTCAAGGCCAGAATGGTGAGGGTTGGATTCTTTTCGGTGGCCGATGGAAACGCCGCGCCATCGACCACAAAGAGATTCTTCACCTCATGCGATTGGCAGAATGCGTTCAGGGCCGACTTCTTGGGATCGGCGCCCATGCGGCAAGTGCCGTGTTCGTGAATCGCGCCGCCGTTGTTGTCGAGCCAGCTTCGATCGAAGGGAAGAATCTCGGCTTTCGCGGCGTGCAGAATCTCTTCGACCGTGTCGTACATAGCGGCGGCCATCTTGCGCTCGTTGTCGCCGATGGAATACTCAATCCGGGCGATGGGCACTCCGAACCGGTCCAGCGGCGTGCCCTCTACCGTCAGGCGGTTCTCGGGACGGGGTAAGGTTTCGCCAAACGGATGGAGTTCCACGCGGGCGGGATAGCGCTCCTTGATCGCCTTCTTCAGCCCCGCGCCGTATCCGGGCAGCTTCTTCGCGTACTCCACATCTTCGTGCGCGCCGCAATTCCAAAACTGAATGCCAAAGCCACGCAGGTAGTCTTTCTTGGCGCGATCGAAGCGCGGCATGTAGATGTGTTCGCCACCGATGCCATCGTCGTTCTGCACCGGCTTGCCCAGCAATTCAGGCACAAACCCGGTGACATGGCAGCGGATTTGTTCGCACAGATAGCGGCCGATCACGTCGCTCGAATTGCCGATGCCGTTGGGATATTGGCTGGATTTGGAATTCAACAAAATGCGCGTGGAGTCGATGCAGGAAGCGCCCAGCACCACTCGTTTAGCGAATACGCGCCGTTCGGCTTTGGTTGCGCGATCGAAATATTGTACGCCGCTGGCCAGGCCGCGATCGTCTACCAGGATGCGCGCCACCACGGCATTGTCGACAATCTCGAGCCGCCCGGTTTCGAGCGCCGGATCCACCAGGTAGTCGGAAGCATTGAAGAACGCGCCGATATCGCAACCCTTGCTGCAAGCGCCGCAGAAGTGGCATTTCGGATGGCCATCGTGTTCCTGCGTCAAAACCGCGCGCCGCCCGGCGACAAAAGTCATTCCGGACTTGGCGGCCGCACGCCACAGCAACTGTTCGCCGCAGCGCGGCGGCGGCGGAGGCAGGTGAAAGCGGCTGCCCGGCAACCAGGGATTGTCGTCTGGGCCTCCGCAAATCCCCACGAACTGATCCACCTTGTCGTAATACGGCGCCAGGTCCCGATAGCGGATGGGCCACGGGATTCCCCAACCATCGCGCTCCGGTTCGGTCAAGTTGAGATCGGAATAGCGGAGAGACACGCGGCCCCATACGTTGGTTTTCCCTCCCCGGCCCCAAACCCGAAATAGCTCAAAGGGCTTGTCCGCCGGGTACGAATAGGGAGCTTCTTCAGCATCCACAAAGAAGCGCGGGCTGGTCTGGCCGCGCAGTTTCTTGTAGCGGGCCTCCCATGGTTTCACATGCGACCAAAACTTGGCCCGGTCAAATTTCTCCCCCGCATCCAACATCAGCACATTGACGCCCTGGCGAGTCAGGTTCCAGGCCGCCATGCCGCCGGCCGCGCCGC
>DATFZA010000617.1:0-5507 GCA_035314765.1 Bryobacteraceae bacterium | reverse complement strand
GGCTGGTCAACGTATGGGAAGTGAATACCAAGCGCAATATTCCCCGCCTTCCGGCGCCCGTGGGAAATTATCTGGATTGGCGAACGATGAATCGGACGCTGTCGGACCTGGGCGCGTTCACTCAGGTAGCGTTCAGCCTCGCGTCGGCAACCGAGCCCGAGCGCTATATCGGCGCGCGCTGCGACGCAGGTCTGTTTTCCACCTTACGAGTAAATCCGATCCTGGGCCGGGCATTTACCGCGGAAGACAATCTGCCCGGTCACGATACCGTTGCCATTATCGGATATGGATTTTGGAGACAGCGTTTCGGCGGCGATCCGCATATTCTGGGCCAGAAGATCATTCTCGACGGCAATCCCCGGACCATCGTCGGAGTGATGCCGGCAGGCTTCTCCTACCCCGTTCAGTCGGTGGTTTGGCTGCCTTACGGATGGAGCGACGAGCTCCGCTCCCGCCGCGATTATCATGACATTCGCGTCATTGGCCGTCTGAAGGACGGCGTTTCGCTGAAGCAGGCAAAGACTGAGTTCTCCTCGATCGTCGCCAATCTGGACCGCCAGTATCCTTTTTTCAACGAAGACGAGCTGATCGAGGTGAACTTGGTGGTCGACGACCTGGTCGGACAGATTCGGCCGGCGCTGGTTGTGCTGCTGGGCGCCGTCGGCTTTGTGCTCCTGATCGCGTGCGCCAATGTCGCCAATCTGCTGCTGGCGAAAGCCGCCGGACGCGCCCGCGAACTCGCCATACGGGCTTCACTAGGAGCTGGCCGGGCGCGCATTCTGCGTCAATTGCTGGCCGAGAGCCTGCTCCTGGCGATCGTCGGCGGCTTGGCCGGTCTGCTTCTTGCGTTCGGGGCCATACGCACGATTTTGGCTCTCGCGCCCGCAACCATCCCGCGTTTGACGGAGGTTCACTTGGATTGGCGCGCGGTCACCTTCACGCTGGTCTTGTCGGTGCTCACCGGGATCGTATTCGGCATCTTTCCAGCCTGGAGCGCTTCCCGCGCCGATGTCCACTCGGTGCTGAAAGAAGGCGCCCGCGGAACTCTGGGGCAGGGCCGGCGCTTGCGTGGCGCGCTGGTGGTGGCGCAGGTGATAGCCGCAGTCGTGCTGCTGGCTGGGGCGGGACTGCTGGTTCGAAGCTTCTATGCGTTGCTGCATGTCGACGCCGGCTTTGACCCCGCTCAGGTCATGACTATGCGTCTGGTCCCGGCGCCGGTGAAATACAACGGCCATCCCGAACTGCAGGTCCAGTTGGCGCGCGATATTCTCCACCATGTCGGCGCTTTGCCGGGTGTCGAAAAAGCGGCTATCGCCACCGACGTCCCGCTGGCGGGCAATCCGATTTTCATCATGCGGATCGAGGGCCAGCAGGTCACTCCCGGCCAAGCGCCGGTGACCGCGTTTTTCTCGGTCACCCCAACTTACTTCGATCTGATGGGCATGCATCTGGTGGAGGGCCGGTTGCTGAACGATCGGGATCTCGCCGGCACGCCTCTGGTCGCCGTGGTGAATCAGACGCTGGCGCGCAAGTATTTTCCCGGGCAGAGCGCGGTGGGGAAACGGCTGGAGGTGGGGTTCGCCGTGCCTCCCCGGTGGCGCCAGATCGTGGGCGTGGTGGCGGATGTCCATAGCAATGGTCTCGATCTGCAAACGCCAATTCAGGTCTACGCGGCGTTTCTCCAGACGCCGGGCGTGTTCCCGTCCTTCACGCCGGCAATCACCGTGGCCGCCAAGACCACCCAGGATCCCGCGGCCGCCGGCGCAGCGATAAAAGCCGCAATCTTCCGCGCCGATCGTTCGCAGCCCATTTTCGGGCTGCAAACCATGGAGGAAGTGATCGGCAAATCGGTTTCGCAGCGGCGGTTCGCGCTGGTGCTCATCGCGGTGTTCGCCAGTCTGGCCTTGTTCCTGGCAGCACTCGGACTCTACGGCGTGATTTCGTACTCGGTGACGCAGCGAACCTCGGAAATCGGCATCCGGATGGCGCTGGGGGCAAAAGAGAGTCAAGTCCTATGGATGGTCGAGCGCCAGGGGCTGCTACTGGTGGGGATCGGGCTGATCGCCGGGACGCTTGGGGCGCTGGCGCTGACCCGCTTTCTCGAAGGAATGTTGTTCGGAATCAGGCCCACCGACCCGCTGACATTCTTGGGCGTAGGAGGAACTCTGCTCGCGGTGGCGGCGATAGCTTGCTATTTACCAGCCCGCCGTGCGTCCCAGGTAGACCCGATGGTGTCGCTACGCTACGAGTAGGTGCTAACCCCGCTTCCCGGCGCAAGAACGCCGCGGACAACCGCTCTGCTACCGATTCCGAGCCGCGCGCCAGCAGGCGGTCCACAAGGCTCAGACGCTGAAGGCCGCCCGACCGATCAGGGCGGCCCCTCTGGTTTATCAGTCTTCTTTTTTGTTTGTTCTGTACGGCGTTTACGCCGGACGGTTTACGTTCTCGGCCTGGAGGCCCTTGGGACCCTTCTTCACCTCGAACTCCACCTCCGAGCCCTCTTCGAGGGTCCGGTAACCACCCATTTGAATCGCCGAAAAATGGACGAAAACATCATCGCCGTTGGAGCGCTGAATGAATCCGTAGCCCTTTGCGGCGTTAAACCACTTCACAATGCCCTTTTCTCTCACTACTGTATTTCTCCTAAATCTAAGCCCGAGCGCCGGACTCGAATGCGCACCAGTATCCCCGTAAGCGAAGAAGCCTCCAAGAACACCGCTTCTTCGACGTCATGCAACTCAGGCTCTTTGAAACTGCACCATTATAACCCGAGTATGTGATCCGGCTGCAAGAGAAAATTTCTGCTAAAGCTCTCAGTACGAAAGGATTGTGGTCGTAGTTTTATACGTCGCGGTACCCGGGAGCTTACTGCTCGCGCTGCGTGGCGTAGTAGCCCTTGCGCGCCAGAACCTTCCAATCGCGATTGCCGGGTTGGATTTCAATCTTCCGGAAGCTGCCGTCCTTCTTGGAATTAATGGGCGTGTAGCCGATCGCGTACTGGCTGCGCATTTCGTCCTGAAGTTCCTGAAACGCATCCTCCAGCGTGTGTTTGCGGTCGACGTGGAACACGCGGCCACCCGTCTCTTCGGACAGTTTGCGCAGCGCCCAATCGCTGGCGCCGCCAAAGGTGAAACCGCCTTGCTGGTAAAACTGGCGATCTACATAATACATTCCGAAGATCACGGCGTCGGCTTTTTGGGCGGCTTCGATCGCTTTCTCAATTTTGTACTTGCTCCCCTGGTCTTCGCCATCGGTGATCAGTACCAGGACTTTGCGTCCCACTTGGCCGCGCAACTGATCGGCTGAGGCGACGTAAACGGCGTCATAGAGAACCGTACCAGCGGGGTTGGACATGGTCGGCACTGGGCCGGGATGGATCCCGGAGACGCCGGAACTCACCTGGAGGCCATTGAGGCCTGCGCGCAGCAGTTTGGGCGAACTCGTGTAGTCCTGCAGGAGTTCCGAATCTTCTCCAAAGCTGATGAGGAACGCCAGGTCTTTGGGACGCAAGACCTCAGTGAAAAAGCGGGATGCGGCGTTCTTTTCGATCTCGATCAGGTTGCCCTGGCTGGCGCTCACGTCTATCAGCAGACCAATGGTCAGTGGCAGATCGGTTTCCCGCGTGAAATACTTGATCTCCTGTTTTTTGCCGTCTTCGGCGATAGTGAAATCGTCTTTGTTGAGATTGCCGATCAGCCCGCCGCGTTTGTCCTTCACCGTGAAGAGAATGTTGACGATGTCGACGTCAACTTTGATGGTGGGGTCGTCCTGGGCCGAAAGCAAGGCGCACAGGAATAGTAGGGCGAAGAGGCGCATAAAGTTTACAATGTAGATGCGTTTCTTCATCTTTGCGTTCCATGCGGAAAGCGATCGCTCATCTCAAGAAATCGGACCCGCTGCTGGCCGCCGTCATCGACCGGGTTGGCCCTTGCCGAATCGAATACCGGGAACCGGAGTTTTCGACGCTGGTCAGATCCATTGTGTACCAGCAGCTCAGCGGCAAGGTGGCGTCGGTAATTTTTGAACGCTTTCTGAACCTGCTGCCCCGGCGAAGGCTGACCGCACGAGCGGTGCTGGGCTTGAGCGTGGCCGACTTGCGGTCGGCCGGCCTTTCGCGAGCCAAGGCGGCCTATATTCTCGATCTGGCCGAGAAGACCGAAGCGCGTCTGATCAAATTTCATGAGCTGCCCGGGCTCAGCGATGAAGACGTTATCGCGATGCTCACCCAGGTGAAAGGTGTCGGTGTCTGGACGGCGCATATGTTCCTGATTTTTGCCCTGCAGCGGACGGACATTCTTCCAGTTGGCGACCTGGGCGTGCGATCGGCCATCCGGAAAGTCTACGGCTTGGAGGAGTTGCCTCGGCCGGCGGAGGTGGAGCGTATCGCCGCGACGTGGCGCCCGTATTGCTCCGTGGCCGCGTGGTATTTGTGGCGGAGTCTGGATGGCGCCGCGGCGATGTGACCAGGGCTGAACCAGCGAAGTGGAGCTTGACCTTCCATCTGAGCGTGGCCTGCGCATCGGATCAGGCGGGGGCAGAGCGATCGGCGCCGTTGCAATGGTAGACCCAGATATATCGCGGCGCCGGCTCGACTCAGGCAGTAAAGAAACGTCGTCAAACGTTAATCCCGCCAGCAATGGAGTTTATTGGCTGTTGATGGCGGGGGTTCTCGTGCTGCTGTTGTGGCCGATATGGGAATTTCAGTATTCCTCCCAAGTGGATTACCCAGGCCACTTGGCCAGAGTTACGATTCTTCGGGACTGGGGTCACGAAACCCTCCTGCAGCAGCGTTACGACGTTAACTTGAAGCCCTATCCGAACCTGGCGACCGATCTGCTAGCGGGGTATGCATTTTCGTGGCTGGACGTGCTCACGGCGAGTAAGGTAACCGAAACTCTTCTCTTGATCCTATTCTGGGCAGGCTGCCACTTCTTAGGGTGCGTGACGGGGCGCGGCGGACCGGTCTGGCTCGCCGCCGTTGCGCCGTTCCTGGTATACAACTCGCAGTTTCTCTACGGCTTTGTGAACTACAACTTTGGCATGGCATTGTTTCTAATGGCGCTGCCCACTTGGCTGTGGTACCGGCGGAAGCGGTCTCTGCTGAGGTTCGCGGCGGTAACTTTGCTGACAACGGCGACTTACATTGCACACTTAATGGGCGTCGCCGTTCTAGCAGTATCCATGATCTTTCTGACATCGCTGGAGTGGCGAAAAACGCGGCGATGGCATAATGTTTTTGCGATCGACCTTCTCTCGCTTTTACCAGCGGCGGCCCTTTACGCAAGTCTCGGACGGTACCGGGGCGATACCCAAACCATCGTGTGGGGCTCCTTGGCGTTAAAAGCAAGGCACATGGTTGTATGGCTGACTTCGTATAACTCGCGCCTCACCGTCCTTTACGCCCTGGTCTGGATGACCGCACTGGTAATTCTGTTTTGGAAGGGCCGCAATTGGACCGGGAGTGGCTTGCTGGAGCTGGGAGGACTACTTGGTTTGCTAGCCCTGCT
>DATFZA010000616.1:0-4249 GCA_035314765.1 Bryobacteraceae bacterium | reverse complement strand
ACTCCGCCGATCCCGCTGATCACCGTCCCCAACAAAAACGGCATCTGCATGTTGTGCGGAATTCCTCCACTCTTCTGGATATCGCGCGCGCCCTTCAGCGCCGCCGCGAGAATGGCGGGCGCCGATAGCAGGAACGAAAATCGAGCCGCCGCTTCCCGAGTCAACCCGCGCAACAGGCCAGTGGTAATGGTCGCGCCGCTGCGCGACGTGCCCGGCACCACCGCCAACGCTTGCGAGATTCCGATGGTGACGCCGTCAAACCAGCTCATCGTGCCCATATCTTTCTTGCCGATCACGCCACGCTCGGCATACCACATCAAGAAGCCCACCACAATCAGCATGGTCCCGATCACATACGGACTCCGCCACGGCCCTTCGGCCTGCTTGCCAAACACCAACCCCGCCACGCCCAATGGAATGGTCGCCAGCCCGATCATCCACAGCATCAGCGGATTTTTCTTCAACTCCGGATCCGACCCGATCTTGAGCCCGAAGCCGGCCCCGATCAACTGGATCCAGTCCTTGAAAAAATAGATCGCAATAGCGACCAGCGTGCCGGCGTGGAGGGCGATGTCGAACACCAGGCCCGGATCTTCCCACCCGAACAACTTCGGAGCGATCGCCAAGTGGCCAGAGCTGCTGATGGGCAAGAATTCCGTCAACGCCTGGATCAACGCCAGCACCACAACTTGATAAAGAGGCATCCGGAAAAATGGTAGCGCGGTGGGGGCAAAGGCGCAGTTGCGACATGACGACTAGCGGACGGGGACATTCCGGACTACCGTCCGAAATGCTCCCCCTCGTCTACAGTAGGATTGTCCCCTGGCGCAGTGCAAAACACGGTTCCGCCGACGCGGCCATCCGTTTTGACGACCTGTGCCGCCAGGTGCGAACGCGAAGCCGTACCAGGTCAAACAGGTCCGGGCAGTGATACTGAAGGCCAAGCTTGGTTCCAAAAATGATCAAATACGAAGTCATCATCTACTGGAGCGAAGAAGACGATGCGTTCATAGCCGAGGTGCCAGAACTTCCTGGATGCGCCGCGCATGGCGCACTGGAAAGCGCCCTCGGCAACGCGCAGGATGCAATTCGGCTGTGGATCGAGACCGCTAAGGAGTTCGGCGATCCGTCCCTAAACCAAAGGGCCGGCGCTTGATCTTCGCCTGAACGTTCACGGCCCGGCTAGGCAGCGACTTCCACGTAATCGACCGAACACTGAGGTTCGGGAATCGGTTCGCCTACTTCCCGCATCGCCTCGAAATGGGCAGCCAACGCGTCCTGGATATTACGGCGCGTTTCTTCCGGAGTATCGCCGGCCGCTGCGCATCCTGGTACGTCGGGCGAATAAGCGGAGTAGCCCGTGCCGGTTTGCTCAATGATTACTGGATAACGTCTTGCGTTCACTTCAGCCCTGCCTTTTTGAGTATAGCGTTTAACGTACCGGGCGCGAGTTCCTTCCCTCCGTTGCCTGGAACGGTTACGACGAAGGGCCGGCTCGGATGTTTGAAATGTCGATGGCTCCCCTTTGAGCGCATTTCCACCCAACCGCGCTTTTCGAGCAGGCTGACCACCTCGCGCACCTTCATGGGCATGACACGCCCATGGTAGCCCGCAAGGTGTCTATTTAAGCCTCCTAAGCAATTCCGCCGATAGTCTGCGGGATCGATTCCAAGGTAGGCTGGTCGAGGTTGGCGGTTCGTAGCCTTCCGGTACTCAATGCTAATTCCCTGGAGATTTATCGATCATGCAACTTTTTTCTGGTTCCCTCCGCGCCCTTTCGTTGGCGGGGATACTGTCCGGCAGCCTGTCTATGGCGCAGTCCGTGCAGGTATGTTCCTATAACGTGTTTATTCTTGGAAATGAAACATCCTCCTATTCCGACGTGCAAGGCAGTGCCGCCATCGGAGGAAACGCGAGCTTTACCGGCTACAGCATCGGGCAGTCTCAGCCGAACAATTCAGCCGTCTATAATCTCGTCGTGGGTGGCACGCTGAACCTTAACAGCGGCCAGGTCAATAACGGCAGCGTAGCGGCCGGCGGAAACATCACTCTCAGCAGCGCGACAATTTTCGGCAATGTAGTTTCGGGCGGGACCGTCTCTTTGAACAACGGCCAGATTAACGGATCCGTATCGCAAAACCAGCCCAATCCGTTGCCCGTTAATTTTGGATACGCGGCGTCTTTCTTGCAAAACACTTCCACATTATATAGCGCTCAACCGGTTAACGGGCAGACGGTTAGCCAATATGGTGGATTGTATCTAACCGGTACCAATCCTGTTTTGAACGTCTTTTTCGTCTCCGGCTCGGTGTTGGCCAATGTGTGGGGCGTGCAGCTCACCGTTCCCCCCGGTTCCAGCGTGCTCATCAACGTGGACGGCACGTCAGACAAGTTGCCGAACGGCGGATTCAACTATTCGGGCGTAACCGCCAGCCAGGTGCTGTACAACTTCTACCAGGCAACCTCGCTGAACATCGGCGGCGACCAGGGCACGATCTTGGCGCCGTTTGCCAATATCACGTTCCCTTATGGCGTCGCGACCGGCACCATCATTGGAGCATCGTTGACCGGAAACGGCCAGACCAATCTCGCTACTTTCACTGGCCAACTGCCTCAGCCGGCAAGCAATGGTACGTTCTGCAACGACCAGCCGAGCGGCGGCGGGCGCCAGTAGACTGCACGAGTGTGCTCCTTCCGCGGGAGCACACTCCTTCGCACGCCAGGCCCAAACCGGAACGCACATGGAAGTCGCGCAGCCCGCGCTATACATATAATGTCCCTATGACTTCCCCGCTTCTTGCTTCCCTGAGCGCCGCGGCCCTTCTCCTGACCCCGGCTTTTCTTCAGGCGCAATCGCCCGCTCCGAAAAGTGGCTGGACAGTCCTTCATACACCCGATGGACACCCCGACCTGCAAGGAGTTTGGACCAACGCCACCATCACCCGCATGGAGCGCCTGCCCGAGTTCCAAGGAAAACTCGATCTCACCGACGAGGAAGCCGCCAAATTTGAAGGCAAAGACCACGACGAAGCCTCGGAACAGCCCGGTAAGGATGGCGTAACGCTCGGCGGCGTGAAGTTCTCTGGCGCCAACGCGGGCTATAACATCCTCTTCATCGATCGCGGCAGCGAACTCGCCCGCGTGGACGGTAAGAAACGCAGTTCGTTGATCATCGATCCGCCCGAGGGCAAAGTTCCTCCGCGAGTGGAACACGCCGGAGCCATGCGCCAGCGCGGCGCCGAGTTTGGCAATTACGATAGCGTCAAGAACCGCCCCATCTCCGAGCGCTGTCTCCTCGGATTCGGGTCCACCTCGGGTCCGCCCATGCTGCCTGTGCTCTACAACAATAACTATCAAATTGTTCAAACTCCCGAGGCCGTCATGATTCTGGTCGAAATGGTTCACGATGCCCGCGTAATCCGCATCAACGGAACCCATCCACCGGCCGACGTCCGCCTCTGGCTGGGAGATTCAATAGGCCATTGGCAAGGCGATACCCTAGTGGTCGATACCACGAATTTCACCAACAAGACCAGGTTTTATGGCTCTTCCGAGAATCTGCACACCATCGAGCGCTTCCGCCGCATCGATCGGAACACCGTCCTCTATCGCGTCACCATCGACGACCCAACCACCTGGACGAAGCCCTGGACCATGGAGTATCCCTTTGTTGCTACGCCGGGACCAATTTACGAATACGCCTGCCACGAGGGCAACTACGCTATCGAAGACATCCTCGGCGGCGCCCGCAAAATGGACAGCGAAAAGGCCAAACAATAGCACCTTCTTGTCTATGTGGGGAACGGTCGAAAACGCCACGGAAGTGCAAGAAAAAAAACGAACGCCCCAAGCCGCGTTTTCATCACACTTTTGTGGGCCGCAGGCCCATGGCGACAGGTTATCAACCGCGTCCGATTATCAATCGGCCCTGCCCGGACGTCCAGGCGGAATATGATCGCCTCCACCCGCAGCCTGCTCTGCCTGCTCGCACTACTAAGCGCCATCCTCCGAGCCCAACCCTACCCTGCGCACTGGTGGACTCCCATCCCCGAAAATGAAAAAGCCGTCTGGGAAATCCTTCCTCAAGCCGCCAAACCCGGCGAAGTGATCCTCTCCAAGCGTAACGAGCTGGGCATCCTGTCCAACTTCGCCGCCACTCCCTTCACTTTCCGCAACCACCGCTACGCGAGCGTCGAAGGCTTCTGGCAGATGATGCTCTATCCCGAAGGCCCGCGCGATCCAAGAGCGC
>DATFZA010000615.1:0-6456 GCA_035314765.1 Bryobacteraceae bacterium | reverse complement strand
GTGGAAATGCTCAGCCGTGCCGGCAAGCCGGTCAAGCTGGCAATCAGTTGACCAGTGGCCTCTTCTCCGGATGAACGCCTGGATTCGCCGCCGCCGAGGACCATCGCATCCGCTACAATGATCCTCAATGCGTTCCATCCTGGCTGTTGTTTGCGCCTGCGCCGTGACGGTGCAGGCGGCGGATTCTGCCCGTCCGCTGCGCGGTTACTCGAGCGTTGAAAGCGCCACGGAGCGCCAGTGGGAAGAGAAATTTCGCGCCATTCCCACAATTGAAAATGTTAAAGAATACATGCGCCGCCTGTCGGCACGCCCGCACCATGTGGGGTCACCCTACGACAGGGACAACGCCGAATGGCTGCTCTCCAAACTGAAGAGCTGGGGCTTCGATGCCAAGATCGAGACTTTCGATGTCCTGTTTCCCACGCCCCAAGAGCGCGTGGTCGAAATGGTCGAGCCTGCGCAATTCAAAGCCAAGCTTGATGAGCCGGTAATCTCCATCGATCCCACCACGGATCAGAAGAGCGAGCAACTGCCCACTTACCACGCCTACGCGCACGACGGCGAAGTGACGGCGCCGCTGGTCTACGTCAACTATGGCGTTCCCGCCGATTATGAGCAACTGGAACGCATGGGCGTGTCGGTCGAAGGCAAAGTGGTGATCGCGCGCTACGGCGCGTCGTGGCGAGGCATCAAACCAAAAGTCGCCGCGGAACATGGCGCGACTGCTTGCCTGGTGTACTCCGATCCCAAAGACGACGGCTATTTTCGCGATGACGTTTATCCCAATGGCCCCGCGCGGCCGCCGGATGGCGCGCAGCGCGGCAGCGTGATGGACATGCCGGTGTATCCGGGCGATCCGCTCACCCCGGGAGTGGGAGCAACTGCCGATGCCAAGCGGCTTCCCTTGGATCAGGCGGTGACCATCACCAAGATTCCGGTGTTGCCGATCTCCTATGCCGACGCCACGCCGCTGTTGAAGGCGCTGGGAGGGCAAGTGGTTCCCGAAGGCTGGCGCGGAGCGCTGCCCTTTACCTACCATGTTGGTCCCGGACCCGCCAAAGTTCATATGAAGCTGATGTCCAACTGGGACCGCAAGCCTCTCTATGATGTGATCGTTCGCATTCCGGGCGCGAAATATCCAGACGAATGGATCGTTCGCGGCAACCATCACGATGCCTGGGTGAATGGCGCCGACGATCCGGTGTCCGGCGCGAGTCCGGAGCTGGAGGAATTGCGCGCCTATTCCGAGTTGATGAAGCAGGGCTGGAAACCGAAGCGGACGATCGTCTATGCCTTCTGGGATGGCGAGGAGCCCGGCTTGCTCGGGTCGACCGAATGGGTAGAGACGCATATGGATGAGTTGCAGCGCCACGCGGCCGTCTATATCAACTCCGACAGCAATGGGCGCGGTTACCTCAACACGCAGGGCTCGCATACGCTCGAAAACTTCATCAATGAAGTGGACAAGGACATTGAGGATCCGGAAACGCGGTTCACGGTTTGGAAGCGTCTGCGGCAGAGAAGCATCGCCAATGCTTCGTCCGCCAATCGTGCGGAATCGCGCTCGCGCGCGGATATCCGCATTGGCGCATTGGGCTCTGGCTCCGACTACACAGCGTTTCTCGATCACGCGGGCATCGCCAGTTTGAATTTGGGCTTTGGCGGCGAAGGCACAGGCGGCGGCCAGTACCACTCGATCTACGATGACTTCTATTATTTCTCGCACTTCGTCGATCCCACCTTCACTTACGGCCGCGCGCTGGCGCAGACGGTGGGCACCGCGGTAATGCGCCTATCCGATGCCGAAGTCTTGCCGCTGCAGTTTTCGGATCTTGCCGAGACGGTGAAAACTTATCTGGCCGAACTGAAAAAACTGGCCGCGGATCAGCGCTCTGAAATCGAGGAGCGCAACCGCAACATCGACGAAGGGCTGTATCTGGCGACCAACGATCCGGACCGGCCGCTGCAACCTCCGGCCAAGCAGCCGATTCCGCCGTTTCTCAATTTCGCTCCGCTCGAGAACGCGGTGGATCTGTTGTCCCGCGCCGCCGAGAAGTATGATGCGAGCTTGACCCGGGCCGGTGAACACGCTTCGCCCGCCGTTAACGCCAAGCTGATCGAAAGCGAGCGCCGGCTGCTGGATGATAGCGGGCTACCCAATCGCCCATGGTTCAAGCACATGCTCTACGCACCGGGGTTTTATACCGGATATGGAGTGAAAACCATTCCCGGCGCGCGCGAAGCGATCGAGCAGAAACGCTGGGCTGAGTTTGACACGCAGCTAGCGCACGCGGCGAAAGCTTTGGAAAATGAAGCCGATCTGCTAGAATCGGCAGCAAGCCAATTGTCCACAGGAGCTTCTAAATGAAGAGACTCATGACCTGCGCGCTAGGATTGTCGCTGATGTTGGGCGTTGCTTCCATACCGGCGGAAGCCGCCGGTAAGAAGGTCTCCAAGAGCAAGCACGCCAAACACGTCAAGAGGGCACGGAGAGCGAAGATCAGCAACAACAAGGCCCACCAATAAGCCTTGGGCGGGTTAATAACCTGGTTACGAAGCCGCCGAGGGCGGGTTACTCCAACCCGCCGCCGGTTAATAACCGGCCCCACATCTGGCTAGTCTAGTCCTCCCCGACCGCGAACAGCGTGGCGTTGTTGATCGCGTAAACCGTGCCATCCGGCCCGACGATGGTCGGCGTGTAAGCTTCCCCTAAACCCGGCGTAAGAACAATGGACTCACTAAATGTATTGGTAGTTAGATCCCAGCGGTACAGCTTTCCGTCCTCGCTGCCCGCCAAAATGGAGTTCGTGGCCGGATCTACCGCCGCTGAGTTGATGCACCATTCCTTGACGGCGGGCAGCGCCGGGTCCGGCGTGACGCCTGCAATCGTGAGAACTTCTTTCATCGTGATCGTGCCCGTAATGGGATCGGTTTCGGTCGAGTTAGGATCGAGCACCGCGATCCGGTTGACACCGCTGCCACCGGCCTCTTTGTAGTCGTTGTACTTGGTCATCAGAAGGTATGAGGAACTTCCACGGTAGGACGGAACCATGGAAGCGGGCACGATCGACGCGGTGTCGTCCCAACCAAACGCTCCTGGAATCTTGGATCGCGTGAGCCCCGCGTCAAAATGCAAGAGCCAGCCCCGGTAGTGGTTTTCTCCGGAAGACTCAAGGACTCCGAAGTAGACGTCGCCATCCGGGCCGATGGTGGGCGATGCTGAACCGTCACTCGAGAGAGTAGCGTCCACGCCGGTGTAGGGATCTTGTAAGGGAGTGCGAGCGGTGGTTTGGAGCGTGGCGCTATTCAACGCCAGCAGATAGCCCGCGCCATTGTAGCCGTTGCTGACAGCCAGGTAGAGAGTGCCGGTCTCCGCGCTGATCGCGGGCGCACAGTTGTAAGCCACTCCGGTGATGGCTGGATCGGTCGCGGCGGCCGCGGCGGAGATCCACGTTCCTTCGCCGGTCGAACTGATGCGGGCGATGCCGCTCGACAGTCCGGCGGGAGTGGATCCGTTAACCAGAAATCCGAAGTAGACATTGCCGCTGGCGTCCGCGGTAAGCGGCGTATTGATTATGACGGAGGAATCATAGGCAGCGCGATTAGAAATGTAGTTGTCGAGGCCATAGAAGGCGATTTGCCCGCTGGCGCCACTAGCGGAATCGGGATCGTCGCGGAAGTAGACCGTGCCGCCGGCGCCTGGGTAGTAAAGGCGAGTTCCGGCGCGGGCAGTGATTGTCAGGGTGGGTTCAAATTCCGGAATCCAGTCGGATGGCGGCAGAGTGTAATCGGTTGTAGCAGACCATTTGAGGCTGCCATCGCTGGCTTCGTGGGCCTCCACGCGGAAGCCAGACGACGCGCCTGTTTTCACGGGGACAATCACGGTGTTGTGGGACGTGATCAGCGGGGAACCATAATGGATGAAGAGTTCACCTCCGGAGTACTGGGGCGCCAGATCGACCGGAGTCTGCCAGCGGATGCGGCTTAAGGTTTGGGAAGGGACCGGAGCGAGGGCCGTGTGCTGCGCATTGGCGGCGAATCCTGGCCAGGCCGGAGGAAATCGCGGATCGAGAGAAGGGGGACGCCGGCGTAACGATTGAGCAGAGAGGGAATCCGCTAGCAAGACGGCGAGCACAAAGATAGTCAGTCGCATCCAAGAATAAAAACACCGGCAGCGCCATTTTGTCGCCAGTTTGATCTTTTCTACCGGCGATTTCTCACTCAGAACGAGGTTACAATCATCGGTCATGAGGGTTTTGTCGGTCAACGTCGGTGCGCCGCGCCAGGCGCCGAATGGCGACAGGACGGTCTTGACCAGTATCTTTAAACAGCCGGTTCCAGGGCGAGTGGCTGTAAGACGGCACAATCTGGATGGCGACCAGCAATCGGATCTTACGGTTCACGGCGGCCCGCACAAGGCGGTGTATTGTTATCCGTCGGAACATTACGAGTTTTGGAAAACGGAATTGCCCGGCATGGATCTGCCGTATCCGATGTTTGGAGAGAACCTGACGACCCAAGGCCTGGCGGAGGAAGTTGCCTGTATCGGCGACCAGTTCCGGTTTGGCTCGGCTGTTTTGCAGGTTACGCAACCACGGATGCCGTGCTTCAAGCTGGGAGTCCGCTTTGGCCGGCCCGATATCGTGAAGCGTTTTTGGCGCAGCGGCCGGCCGGGAATGTACTTCTCAGTTGTAGAGGAAGGAGAGGTGTCGGCCGGCGACACGATCGAGCGGACGTTGCAGGCGGAGGACGGAATCAGCGTGGCCGATGTGGTGAGGCTGTATCGGGGAGAAGAACGGAGTCCGGACTTACTGGAGCGCGCTTTGCGCGCGCCGCTGTTTGGAGGCTGGAAGGACGGACTGCGCGAACGGCTCTAGCGGCGCACTTCCCGACATCAATGCGCGGCTTGCACGGCGCCTTTCTTGGGCCGCACCCGCTTCAGCAGCAACACCACTGGCACGCACAAGAAACACGCCAAGGCAAGATAGCGGAAATCGTCGACGTACGACCACAGCGCAGCCTGCTGATCTAACGTGCGATTGAGAACTCCGTAGACTCGGTCTCCGGGTACTTGCGTTTGGAAGGCTTGGAGAGCGCGCTCGAAATTCGGCGTGCCCGGCGCAAAATGTTCCACTAATTCGCTGCGATGGATCTGCTCATGACGCGATACGAGAGTATTGACAAGCGATATGCCGATGCTCCCGCCGATGTTCCGCATCAGATTGTATAAGCCGCTGGCATTGCCGATCTGTTCGTTGGCAAGGGTTCCCATGGCGGTTGTGGAGAGCGGAACAAAAACCATGCCGGACGCCATGCCGCTGATGACAATTGGCCAGAGCATGCTCCATTGCGAGATGTCCAGCGTCACACGTCCAAATGCCAGGCCGGTGAAGCCGAAAACGGCGAAACCGGTGGCCATCAGCCAGCGATTGTCCACGCGTCCCGTGAGAATGGCGATCACCGGCATGATCATCACCGCGCCGACACCGCGCGGCGCAACGGCCACGCCGGCCGCCGCGGCTGTGTATCCCATCAGCGTTTGATAAAAGAGCGGCAGCAGGGTCACCAATCCATAAATCACCCCGCCGAACAAGCCAATCAGAATGCAGCCCAACGTGAAATTGCGGTTGGCGAACACGCGCAAGTTCACGAGCGGTTTGGCGACGGTCCACTCCCGGAAGAGGAAGGCGAACAGGGTGATTAGCAGAATCGCCGTGGCCCAACGAAGCCAGATGGCTCCGAACCAGTCCACTTCCTGCCCCTTGTCGAGAATGATCTGGAGAGAGCCAAGCCAGATCGCCAGCAGTCCCAACCCGATACCGTCGATGCGCCCGGGCTTGGCGTTCTTGATGTACGGCGGATCCTCAATGAAACGAGAGATCATGAGAATCGCCAGCACCCCGATGGGGATGTTGATGTAAAACGCCCAACGCCAGGAGTAGCTATCCGTCAGCCAACCGCCCAACGTTGGGCCGAGGACTGGCGCCACGACTACGCCGAGCGCAAAAATCGCCATGGCGGATCCGCGTTTGGCGGGAGGAAAGCTTTCGAGCAAAATGGCCTGCGATAGTGGCTGCAATGCGCCGCCGCCCGCGCCCTGAATCGCGCGCGAAAAAAGAATCATCCCGAGGCTCTTGGCGGCGCCACAGGTGAAGGAAGAAATGGTAAAAATCACGATGCAGACGATCAGGAATCGCTTGCGGCCGAAGCGCAGCGAAAACCAGCCGCTGGCGGGAAGAAAAATGGCGTTCGCGACCAAGTAGCTGGTCAGCACCCACGTGGCTTCATCGGTGGAGGCAGAGAGACTGCCTGCAATGTGCGGAAGGGCGACCGAGGCGATCGAAGTATCGAGAACCTCCATGAAGGTCGCCAGCATCACCGAAACGGCAATCAACCAGGGATTGACCCGCGGAGACCAGGCTGCCTGGGGTTGTGCCGGCTGCTCTGCCACTTCTT
>DATFZA010000614.1:0-2461 GCA_035314765.1 Bryobacteraceae bacterium | reverse complement strand
GGCTGGCCGACTTGACGCCGGGGTGCTGGTCCAGCCGTTCCAACAATTGACGATAAAATTCCGCTCCACGGACAGAGTCGTAGCCGTTGAGAAAAGGATTGAGGTTCGCCAGCAGCACGGAGCGCGGGTTGAATCCGGGATCGGCAGTGAGGGCTGCCTGCAAGCTTCTCCCAAACAATCCGGTGCAGACCAGCGCGACCAGCGATAGGGTCACTTGAAACACCACTAGGCCGTTGCGCAACCGCGATCCGCCGCCTGTGCTGCCGCGCGACATGTTTTTCATCAACAAACCAAGATCGGCGCGGGAACCCTGTATCGCCGGGGCCAGGCCGAACAACACCGCCGTCAACAACGTGAGCACAAAGCAGAACGCGAACACAGGTGCGTTCAGCGTCAGGTCCAGGTTGAGTTGGAAGTCCGCCATCGATGGCAACAGGAGACGCAACGAATCGGCTGTCCAGAAGGTCAGCAGGATTCCGGCCAAGCCGCCGATCGCGGCCAACAGCACGCTCTCCGTCAGCAACTGGCGGATCAACTGCCCGCGGGAAGCACCCAGGGCCAGTCGCAGGCCAACTTCGCCCGCGCGGGCGGTCGAGCGCGCAAGCAACAGGTTTGCCACGTTGGCGCAGGCAATCAGCAAAACGAACCCGGCCACCGCCATAAGAACGCCGACAAACGGCACAATGGAGGCCTGAATGCCACGCGGCGCCTGGCTGAGAGGCAGAACATATTCATCCCATTTGTTGAGACCAGCGGGATGCAGGCCGGCATATTGTTTGGCCAACACGTGCGTCTCGGCTTGGACCTGAGCGAAATCCGTCTTGCGCCGGCCCATGATCTGCACGTTCGCTAGCCGCGGATCGTCGGCCGCGCCGACCGCCTGGCTCATCATCACCGGCACCCATAACTCCTGACCTAACCCGCCGTAGACTCCGCCGAAGCCTGGCGGCGACACGCCTACGATGCTGAAGCGCTGTCCATTGATCAAAGCAGTCTGCCGTAAAATATTTGGATCGCGATGAAACTTCCGGTTCCATAGCGCGTAGCTGATCACCGTGACTGGATTACGGCCGGGCACGGCGCACTCCTCCGCTGTGAAACCGCGGCCGAGGACGGGCTTCACTCCGAGGACGTCGAAATAGTTTGCCGATGCGATTCCCCCGGCGACCAGTTCGGGTTTTTCTCCGTCGCTGACGTTCATGAGCAGCAGTTCATGCGCGAGCAATCCCGAAAGCGTCGCCGTGTGGTCGCGGAAATACAGGTACGCGGCGTACTTATTGGAGAGGCCGGTGCGATCGCCTTGCGAGGCGCTCAAGTTTACCAATTGGCCGGAATGAGCCACACCGGGTAGCGGATCGAAGAGGACGGCCTTCAGCCAGGTGAACACGGTGGCGTTGGCCCCCACGGCGAGAGCGATGGAAACCACGGCAGTGAGGGTAAAGCCGGGCGTTTTCGCCAGCATCCGGAGGGCATATCGGAGATCTCGCATTCGATGTGGGTTGCACGCCCGTTGCCAGGGAATAATTGAGGAAGAACAAGTGCCTGCTTTGGTTGATTTGTCCGCTTGTGGGACGGCGCCGGTCCCGGATGGCCGATTTCAAGTCACCGAGATGCGGTTAATCCCGCCGCCGCGCCAGCACTTCGAAATTGCTGCCCCAGTCCCGCAGCAGCGGAATGCGGATCAGCACTTCATCTAGCTGACGCGCGATCCGGTAACCGGCTCGCCAACGCGGGAACAACCCGGCCACAGGCGTCGAAAGGAAGTCATACATGCTCTCAGCGGCATCGAAACCAGCGGAGCGGAAGGCCTCCGCCGTTGCCGTGGGATCGAGCTGGCGTTCCTGCGGAGACTGGTATTTCTTCAACAGGTGCGGCACCAGGATGGCGCCGACCTTGCCGGACAAGCGGCGACAACTGGGATCGAGCGAGTAAAACACGCCGCCCGGGCGAAGTAACGCCCGGACCTGCCGCGGAACCGCCCGAAAATCGTCACTTAACAGATGATGTAAGAAGAAAATCGCCAACACCACATCGAACTGCCGCCCGGCTACTTGCTCGACAGCGCCTTCGAGGAAAGTGGTATTGCGCAAGCCCAGCTTCTGCGCGTCAGACGTGGCCTGCTGAATCGCGTTGGGAGAAATATCGAGCCCGACCACTTCTTGGACATGCGGGGCCAGTAGAAGTTCGGTGTCGGCGATGCCGCAACCCAGGCTCAGCACTCGCGATTGCGCGCCGGCGCCGGTATGGCGGAGAATCCGGCCTGCCAGATGAGCCCGAAAACTGCGAACCGCACGCTCGGCAAACAGCCGTTGCGCCGCTCCGGAATATAGTTTCTGGTGATATTCCAGTTCCGGATCGGCCAACCGCATTATCTGAGCGGCGCCTCGTGGCCGCGCGCTGTGACCCGCTCCATGCCCACAATCTTACCGCCGCTCACCAGCAACACATCATCGAAGTTATT
>DATFZA010000613.1:0-10007 GCA_035314765.1 Bryobacteraceae bacterium | reverse complement strand
TTCCTTGTGCGGGAGGGGCGGGACGAGGGCGTCCCGCGCCGACGAGGGCGTCGGCCCCACGAACAGCAAGATTTTGCTTCCCACCGCCGTTTCGTGGGAACCGATATACTACACACAATCCAATGAAAGTCATTCTTGTCGCTATTCTTGCCTCGTTCGCAGGTTTGTGGTTGCTGCCTGCCCAGCAGCCTGGAGAAGCCGGCTTGTTCACCCGGGAGCAGGCCGAGCAGGGGCGCGCGCTGTACGCGGCGAATGCGTGCGCTACCTGTCATAGTCAGGAATTGACGGGCGAATCCGGGCCGGCGTTATCCGGGCCGGTGTTTGCGCGCCGCTGGGCCGGACGGCCGGTGAGCGATGTACTGACCATCCAGAGCAGCATGATGCCGCCGGGGAAATCGGGATCGCTTACGCCGCAGCAACATGCCGCTATTTTTGCTTATATCCTGATGCGCAACGGGTACGCGCCTGGCGGGTCGCCCTTGGTGACGGATTCCGCGGCGCTCAAAACAGCGCTGATGCGCGCCGATGCGACCGCCGTAACCGGACACCCCGCGCCGGAGTTTGTCGCCGGTACCGCGAAGCCAGTAGCGGAGGGCGCAGGGCCGTCGCAACAGGAATTGAACGAAGCGGCCAACTCAAAGCGCGACTGGCTCTATCACACGCACGACTACGCGGGCGGGCGCTATGTTTCGGTGGACCAGATCAACGCGGCAAACGTGGGACGGCTGCAGGTTGCGTGCGTGTTCCAGATCGGCGACAACGAGAATTTCCAGACCGGACCGATTGTTTACCAAGGGACGATGTACGTGACCACGCCGCACTCGACCATTGCGGTGGACGCGACAAACTGCAAGCCGAAATGGCGCCATAAATGGCAGCCGCAGGGGCAGGACGTTTGGATCACCAACCGCGGCGTGGCCATGAAAGACGGCAAGCTGGTGCGCGGCACATCGGACGGCTATCTGCTGGAATTGAACGCTGCGACCGGCGAATTGATATGGGCGCGCCGCGCGGCCAACACCGATCTGGGCGAAACGTTTACCATGGCGCCGATGATTTTCGAGGACTTGATCCTGATCGGCCCGGCTGGCAGCGAGAACGGCATCTCGGGATGGGTGGGCGCGTTTCGTCTTTCGGATGGCACGCCGGTGTGGCGCTTTGAAACCGTTCCCGGCGCCAAGGAAAAAGGCAATAAGAGCTGGGGAAACCCGAATAATATTCCGCTGGGAGGCGGTTCGGTCTGGACGCCGTTCACGCTGGATCCGGCCAAGGGCGAGTTGTACGTCGCGGTGACCAATCCGGCGCCGGATTTGCCGGGCGACCAGCGGCCCGGAGACAATCTCTACACCAATTCGATGGTGGTGCTCGATGTCCACACGGGAAAGCTTCTGTGGCATAAACAAATGGTTGCCAACGATTCGCACGATTATGATTTGACCCAAGTCAGCCCGCTATTTACCGCGGCGGTCGCAGGGCATACCAGCAGTTTAGTCGCGACCGTGGGCAAGGATGGCGTGATTCGCACGGTGGATCGCAACTCCCGCGAGGTGATCCACAAGGCTGCGGTCACGACGGTGGAAAATAGCGAGACGCCGGTGACCACCAAGGGCGTTCACGCCTGTCCGGGCGTGCTCGGCGGCGTGGAATGGAATGGGCCGGCCTACAATCCGGGAACCAACATGCTGTATGTCGGCGCGGTGGATTGGTGCGCGACGTTCAAGTCCGCTGAAGTCGTCAAGCGCATTCCTGGCCGCGGATATATGGGTGGGACCGTGCAGTCCGACAAGACATCGCAGGGATGGATCACCGCCGTCGACGCATCGACTGGCGCGGTGCGCTGGAAGTACCGGTCGCCGCGGCCAGTGGTCGGGGCAGTGACCACAACGGCGGGCGGACTGGTATTCGGCGGCGAACTGACCGGCAGCTTCGTCGCGCTGGATGCGCGCTCCGGCGATGTGCTGTACCGGTTCAATACCGGCGGACCCATCGGGGCGGGAATTGTGACCTACCAACTGGACGGCAAACAATATGTGGCCGTAATGTCGGGGAGGCCGTCGCGGTTCTGGGTGGACCAGAATCCCGGCGCGCCAACGATGTTTCTGTTCGCGCTGCCGTAGCGAGGGAGAATGGAACTTGGGCTGGACGAATTATAGTCGTTCATTTCTGTCTATTTTCCTTGTCACGATATCCCTCTGCTGTGCTGACGATCCATTCGATCGTGTCTTGCAACTCTCCCGCATCCGCCACAAGATGGCTGACTCCATAAACCGGATGCCCGACTACACCTGTCTTGCGACCAACACGCGGGCCTCTCGCGGACGGAAAGACAAGCACTTCAAAGCCGTTGACACGCTTCGCTTTGAAATTGCGCACGTGGGAGCAACGGAACTATGGGCTTGGCCCGGAGCTAAGCGATTTCAGGACACGCCTCTCACGTCCATGATCCAAAACGGCGCGATCAGCTTAGGCGATTTTGCGCTGTATGCACGCACGGTATTCGTGGAAGCGAATGGGCGCTTAAAATTCCAAGGTCCGGAGCAACTGGATGGGCGCGCCACGCTCCGGTGGAACTATGAGATACCGGCGTTTCTTAGTGGTTGGCAAATTGGCTTTGGACACCACTCGGCCGTCGCCGCCGCGGCTGGTTCATTTTGGGCGGACCCGGAAACCCTCGATATTCTGCGTCTGGAAATCCGTACCGCGGACCTTCCGTTTGATTTTCCTTTAACGGAGGTGGTGAACACCATCGACTATGCCCGAACCAGGATTGGCGAGACTCTGGTGCAGTTGCCGCAGTCGGCAGTGCTGATGCTCAGACGCAACACTGGGGAACTTCAGCGGAACTCAACCGAGTTCAGTCATTGCAAGCAGTTTTCCGGCGAGGCGGCCATTTCTTTCGAACCCAAAGCTGAAGCCGGTAGCATTGTCGAATCCGCAAAGAAAACCGAGGAGGTGTCACTCTCCTCCGGACTGCGCCTGCGATTGAAACTCGGGTCTTCCATCGACTCCGCCAATTCCGTAGTGGGAGAGTTGGTGGAAGGGACGCTCGAAAACGATGTCAGCCGGAGCGGATTTCTGCTCGTGCCGAAGGGCGCTCACATAACCGGACGGATCCGGAGGATGGAGAAGCATGCGGAAGGCCCATACTACATTGTCGGAATCGAGCTTGACGATGTCGATTATCCCGGTCATCACGCGAGATTTTTCGGTTCCCTGCTTGAATTGGATCCTCAGCCGCCAGGATTTCAGTGGTTTTTAGGATCCGAGAGGATAGAAGAGGGTGGACGATTCAAGAATGGAGGGGGAATAACTACGGTTACCGTTCAAAAAGGTCTCCAGCTTGGGAATGCGCCGGGTGTTGGAACCTTCTTCATGCTGGGGCCAGCATTCCGGATTTCTAAAGGAACGGTGATGGTCTGGGACAGCCAGTCACTCTAGCCGCCTACTCAGCGACCTGCTTCCAAAAGATCGCGGTGTCGCACCATGTTCCGTCGGGATAGAGCGCATACTTCGGGATGACTCCTACTCGATTCCAGCCCAAGCTCGTGTACAACTTCTCGCCGGCATTGCCCGTCGCGGTGTCGAGCACGAGGAGGGTCTTGCCTGCGCGGCGGCTGGCTTCTTCCACCGATTCCATGAGCCGGGCGCCGACGCCCTGCCCGCGCGCCGACGTGTGGACGAGCAGCTTGGCCACGTCCGCGCGATGGGGTTGGTTGGGAGGCGTCGCAAGAAGGACTTGGACCGTCCCGACCAACTTGGAATCCATAAAGGCTGCCAGTAAGATGCGCTCTCCCCGTTCGACGCCTTCGAGAGCTTTTTCGAAAAAAGACTCAGCCTCGGGCTTGGAAAGCGATGCCATAAAGCTTACCGACGCGCCTCCTTGCACGCAGTCCAGTAGAACTTCGGCGAGCTCGCCTAAGTATTCTCGGCCGTCTCCAGCGGTCAATCGTCGAATTTCTACCACGAAGAACATTATCCAAAATGTGTACCGCACCAAGCGCCAGGGGGGACACAGCTACAATAATTTTGACCGAAGGAGCTAGGCTAGGGATCGAGCCCGCTGTGTCCCCTTCCGCGTCGCGAACTCGCGGGTTTTCTTGCTTCCTCGTGTGCGCCCCGACGCGTCTCGGTTTCAGGCGTTCAGGACCATACTTGGATGGTCAAAGGCTGTGGGCAATGAGGCGGGAACGACGAGTTCCGTAACCGTAGCCGCGGACAAAGCAGCCGAGAAAGCCGAAGCCATGGCCTCTACGTTTGGTTCGATGAAGATGTCCCGGTGATTCGCCGGAACATCGACCACTTTCAGGTTGGGAATAATATGACGCCACCCGTACGCCGCATCGGCGTCAGTTCCGGGCGGACGCACCGAGGCGCGCATCAAAACAATTTTTCCGTCATAGGGAAGCGGTAGGTAGTCGCGGTTTGCAGCGCTCAGGATCCGATCGAAAGAGCGCAACTGATCGTTCAGACGGCGATCGGTCCAAACATGCAACTGGTAGAACAAGCGCCAAAGCGCGCTCTTGGTGTGCTGGCGAGCCGTATCCAGGCGATCCCCCAGGTACACTGACTTCTCCGACAGATCGAGATGCGCCAGATTGCGGGCGTGGAATTTGAGACGATCCCAGCAAGCGGCCCAACGGCTGCCAGATTGCGACCGGGTCCGATTGAAAGAATCGATCAGTATCACCACGGGAACTTCTTCCCCAGCCGCGCGAAGCTGTTGCGCCATCTCGAAGGCGAGCACGCCATCCACGCACCATCCGGCCAGCGAGTACGGGCCGTGGGGCTGGTATTCGCGCAGCATGCGAATGTAACGCTCCGCGATACTTTCCATCTGGAACGGAGGCTCGAACGCGTCCGCCTCGGGTTGCAGGAATCCAATTACTGGGTGGTTTTCGGCCAGCCTCAAGATGAGAGGCCGGAAGAGCGGTTGCGGACCGATGAGAAATAAAGGCGATCCGGAGCCCGAAGAACTGATCGGTATCAAACGGGAATGCGCGGCAGTGGATCCACTTGACTTGAGCAACTCGGCCATCTTGCGGACCGTGGGCGCTTCGAAGAAATTCACTAATGTCAAGCGCTTGCTAAAGGCTCTTTCCACTCCGGCCAGCAAGCGCATGCCCAGCAGAGAATGACCGCCGAGATCGAAGAAGTCATCATCCAATCCGATGGGTCTGCGGCCTAGAACATCCTCCCAGATTTGCAGTAGAAGGACTTCGACCACGCCCCGGGGTTCCGGACCGGGCACCGGGCGATCGTTCGCGAGAGGTGTAGATAGGGCGCTACGATCGATCTTTCCGTTGAGTGTGAGCGGCAGAGCTTCGAGCGGGCAAACCCTGGACGGAACCATGTACGCGGGAAGTTTCTGCTTCAGGAATTGCCGGAGAACCGCTTCCTCGGGAACCCGATGGTTCGACGGAACGAAATGAGCCACCAGCCGTTTGTCGAGCGGCCCGTCTTCGATGACGGTCACAGCCGCGGCACTCACGTCGGGATGCTCACGCAGTGCGTTTTCGATTTCGCCCACTTCGATACGGAATCCGCGTATCTTCACTTGGTTATCAATGCGTCCCAAAAACTCGATATTTCCGTCGGGCCGGTAGCGTACCAGGTCGCCCGTCTTGTAGAGAAGCGATCCGACAGCGGAAAACCGACAGAACGGATTGGGGACAAACTTCCCGTCGGTCAGCTCCGGACGGTTCAAATAACCGCGAGCAACTCCCGCGCCTCCCACGTACAGCTCGCCCGGCACGCCGATCGGGGCCGGTTGCCTCTTTCCATCTAATACGTACAGCTCGAGGTCCGGAATGGGCGTTCCCACCAGACTTCCGGAATCGTTTTCGATGGCCTCCCGCGGAATCTTGAAATAAGTGACATGCACGGTGGTCTCCGTGATGCCGTACATGTTGACCAACTCCGGACGGTCCCCATGACGCCGGACCCAGGGAAGGAGCGTCTTGAATTCGAGGGCCTCGCCGCCGAAGATTACCAGCCGCAGGGCGAGCCGGGCGGAGTCTCTCGACCTCTCATCCGCCAGAATCAGATTCCGAAATGCCGACGGCGTCTGGTTCAGCACGGTCACACCCTCGCGAACCAGTAACTCATGGAACGCTTCCGGCGATCGAACCACTGCCTGAGGTACGACAATCAGCCGGCCTCCGTAGAACAGTGCGCCCCAAATCTCCCACACGGAAAAATCGAATGCGGGGGAATGAAACAACGTCCAGGTATCGTTCGGGCCAAATTTGAACCAATGTTCGGTGGAGGAGAATAACCGGGTGACGTTGGCATGGGTGACCACCACGCCTTTGGGCTTTCCGGTCGATCCCGAAGTGTAAATCACGTACGCCGCATTCTTCGCGGAAACTTGACTCGCTGGATTGTCCGTGGGTCTATCGGCAATCCGCGGCCAATCGGAATCCAGGCAAATCTCTACCGCCTCATGCGAGGGCAACTCCTCAACCAGACCAGACTGGGTGATCAGCACCCGTACCTGTGCATCTGCCAGCATGAACGCCAGGCGCTCCGCGGGATATGCCGGATCCATGGGCACGTAGGCTCCGCCGGCCTTCAGCACTCCCAGGATCGCGACCATCATTTCGATCGACCGGTCCATGCAAATCGCGACTAATGTCTCGGGGCAGACCCCTGCCACACGCAGTTCATGCGCTAATTGGTTGGCCCGCTTGTTGAGCTCGCAATAGTTGAGTTGGCGATAGTTGAGCGAGCGATTCCCGAAAACTACGGCCACCGCGTCCGGACACACCGCGGCCCGTTCCTCGAACACATGGTGAATGCACCGGTTTGCGGAATGGGTCTGAAGCGGCCGGTTCCATTCCACACCGCTCGCTGACGGTCGCGGCTCGGTCACGCCTTCCGGTTGGATTACTTGTTTCTTGACAAGCCCTAAGGCTAAGGTTTTCTGCAACTCCTCTTGACTCATCAGAGGCAGCGCGGAAATCCTCGCGTCCGGGTTCGTTACGATGCCTTCGAGGAGCGTCTGGTAGTGGCCCAGCATGCGCTGCGCGGTCGGGGCGTCGAACAACGCGGTGTTGAAGTTGAGCACGCATTCCAACTGCGATTGGGTATCGGTCAAGCTGAGCGTCAGATCGAACGCCGCCGCGCCGGGATCGAAATCGAACGCGGCGACATCGAGGCCCGCCAGCCGAGCAGAGACTTCCGGAAAATTATTTAGCTGGAACAAGACCTGGAACAGCGGCGGGTGACGGAGACTGCGCTTGGGATGGACGATCTCAATGATCCGTTCCAGAGGCAAGCTCTGATGATCGTAGGCGCCAACAGCCATCTCGCGGACGCGTGACAGAAGCTCCCGAAACGTGGGATCTCCCGACAAGTCGCCGCGGAGGGGCAAGGTATTGATAAACGGGCCGATCAGAACCTCGGTTTCCGGACGGTCGCGCAAGGCCACCGGCGTTCCCACGCAAATATCGGTCTGCCCGCTGTAGCGCCGGAGCAGCGTTTGGAACGCCGCGAGCAGCGTCATGAAAAGGGTGGTGGATTCGGTGCGGCTGAGGGATCGCAGTTGGCCGGCTAGTCCGTGCGGCAAGACCGCGCGCTCAATCGCTCCCGCGAACGTCTGCCGGGCCGGCCTCGGGCGATCCGTGGGCAGATCCACCCGCTCGGGCAGTCCGGCCAACTGCCGTGCCCAATAGGCTTCCAGCAGTTCGCCCGCGTTTCGCTCCAATTGCTTCCGTCTCCATGAAGCGAAATCGGCGTATTGAACGGCCAGTTCGGGCGGAGGCGTCCAGCTCTCGGATGACGCGGCGGACGATCCGTCGGCAAACCGCCGATAGAAGGCCTCCAGTTCACGGAAGAAGATCGCCTTCGACCATCCGTCGCTGGCGATATGGTGCAGGGTGAGGATGAGCACATGATCCTCGCGATCGAGGCGGAGCAGCGCTCCACGAACCGGAAAATCGCGTGAGAGATCGAAATAGCGATGCGTTTCCCGGCGCGCCAATTCCCGGGCGCGATCTTCGCGTCGATGCTGCGCGAGCGAAGTCAGATCGGTGAATGGAAGCTCGATAGGATACTCGGGTTCCACGCGCTGCCGAAGATCGCCGTTCACGCTGGAAAAAGTCGTCCTCAGCACTTCATGCCTGGCAACAATCGCGCGAAAGCTCTGCTCCAGGGCAGCCATTTGCAACGGCCCCCGAATGCGAACCGCGGCGGAGGCCGTGTAGGCTGCGCTTTGTTCTTCCATCTGCGTGAGGAACCACAAGCGCTCCTGCGCAAAAGAGGTGGGGAGATTGGGCTCGCGCGGCACCAGGGGGATGTGCACGGCCAGCTTCGGCCTGCCGGCCCGATCGATCCACTGGGAAACGGCGCGGACGGTGGGTTCGCTGAACAGCCTGTGCATCGGCAGATCGACGCCGAATTCGTTGCGCGTCCGGGCGATGAGCCGGGCACCCAGAATTGAATCACCGCCGAGAGCGAAAAAATCGTCGTCGATGCCGATCGGCGTGACGTTCAGGACTTCGCTCCAGATGGATGCCTGACGCGTTTCCGTATCGTTGACCGGGGGCGCGAAGCCGCGCCCGGGCTGGACGGGAGATGGCTCGGACAGCCCCAGCTTTGCCGCCAAGCCGATCCGCTGTGGTTTGCCGGTCGGCCCTTTCGGGAGTTCGCTGAGGAACACGATTCGCCGCGGGACTTTGAAATCCGCCAGCCGGGCCGCGGCGAACTCGCGGATTTCAATTTCGGTCGGGCGAGGCCGTTCCTGCAACACCCCTTCCCGCAATGCCTCTTCCCGCAACACGATAGCAGCGCCGATTTCTTCGCCCAATCTTTCGTCGGGTATGGAGAACGTCATCGCCTGGGCGATGCCGGGATGAGCCAGCAATACCTCATCGATTTCGCGTGGGGCGATTTTCTCGCCACCGCGGTTGATTATTTCCTTCAGGCGGCCGGTAAGAAACAGGTAGCCGTCTTCGTCCAGCCGGCCTTGGTCACCAGTGCGGAACCAGCCTGAGGTGAAGGACGCTTGATTGGCCCCCGGATTGTCCTCGTACCCGGCTGTCACACTCTCGCCTCGAATGACCACTTCGCCGACTTCTTGAGGACCGAGCAGATTTCCCCCGCTGTCCATAATCGCGATGCCGCATCCCGCGGCGAGCCCGACCGACCCTGGCTTTCGCGCGGCGGGAGGGAGCGGATTGGTGGACATCTGGTGCGCGGCTTCGGTCATTCCATAGGCTTCCACCAAGGGAACTCCCAGCGCGTCTTCAACCTCCGCCATCAACTTCGGCGCCAGGGCCGAAGAGCACGATCGCGCAAACCGGAGCGATGTCCCACGCGCCGAGGGAAGCTGGCGGGCTCGCGTCAGGATGGACTGATGCATCGACGGAACCGCCGTGTACCAGGTGGCCTGAAATTCCTTGAGCCAATCGAAGAATTGCGGGGCCTGGAAAGCCGGCATAGCGGCGACGCTGGCCGCGGCGCTCCAGGAAGAAAGCACCGCGCCAATCAGCCCATGAATATGGAACAAGGGCATGATATTCAGGCATCGATCCGCGGGCTGGAGCGAAAGCGAGGCCGCGATGTTGTGGCAGGAGGCGCACAAGTTCGCATGCGTCAAAGGAACGATTTTCGGGCGCGCCGTCGAACCGGATGTGTGCAGGACCAGAGCTATGTCATCCGGACCGGCGAACTCGACGTTTCCGGGCGGAAAGTAAGGCAGGAGAGGTTCCGGAGCGAAATTCTCTTCGAAATAAAACGAGCCGGCAGGCTGCGCGGGATCCGTTCGCAGATGAATCACTGGCACGCCCAGATTCCGCGCGGCGGTTATGGCGGGATGGGCAAAATCCGGGGGCAGTACCACAGCTTTGGGCTTCAGGTCGGAAAAATAGAACTCGAATTCCGCAACTGTGTATGCGGGATTCAGCGGAGCGCAGGCCGCTGCCGCCGCAATGGCGAAACAAGCCACGGCGCTTTCCGGCCCATTCGGCATTATGAGCGCGACACGATCCCCTCGATTAATGCCGCGG
>DATFZA010000612.1:0-4838 GCA_035314765.1 Bryobacteraceae bacterium | reverse complement strand
GGTCGAATGGGCTGGTTTTAAGAGCAAGAAGAACGGCGAGTTGCTGCTGGCTGCAGAGAACGCCGGCTATGACGTGCTGCTGACGGTAGACCAGTCAATGTTGCACCAACAGCGTTCCTCGAAGCGCAAGCTCGCGATCGTTACGCTGGGGTCGCCCACCAACCAAATTGAGGACCTGCTGCCCCTCGTGGATGCCGTACTGCACGTGCTAGAAAGTATTCGTCCCGGGCAGATTCTTGCAGTTCCCGCGCCAGAGTAACCTATCGCTTCGACTCGCTCGCCCCCGGCACGTTTGTCCCGCAATCTGCCCAATGCTCTACCAAATAATGCACCACCCTCGACCCCACCCGATGCGCCGCCTCCAGCGCCGGCAGATACGCCGAGTAACTCCCGGCCACCATGCTTTTCAGACTCTCGGCCGCCGTAGCGCCGGGCGGTTGGCGATCGTAGTTACTCACCGTGCGCAGAACTAGGACGCGAGTCAGATCCACGCGGTTGGCGTTAGCCAGGAAAGTAAGTGCCTGCAGCGTGCCCGTATCCTCCATGGCGGCGATCATGTAATTCCCCTGGCCGCCGGTGAAATAGCGGACCCATTCGTTCGCCCAAGCGTCCATGCGGGCGCCATGCCAAAACGTGCTGGCCGATATCGTATCGCCTCGGGTAACAAACGGCGGCCTTTGCGCGTTCGGAAATCCAATAAACCGGGCCCGCGCTACGCGCATTTTCTCGCTGTCGGGCAATGGCGTCTTTTGAGTAAGTTGAAACGCCCAGTCGACCAGCGAAGCATTCAGCGTGTAAATCTCCCCTTCCAGTTCCCTCTTGACGGGCTGCTCATAAGGTGTCGCTTTTCTCAGCGGCACATAACCCGTAGACCACTCTTTGGGAATCTCCCGCGCGTCAATCTCATACGCCAAATCGCCATCGATTACACGATCCACCCATACCGCGGAGCCCAGCGATGTATCCGCTGGATCGCCGCCGCCAATGCCCGCAATCAGCCAATATGCGTGGCGCAAGTCGAAGCGCGCGTCCAGGCCCAACGCCATCACGGAAGCCGCGGCCTTCGCGGTTCCAACGCCAGTGAGCATGCCCAAAACTCCGTTGGAATTAAGCCGCACGTGATGATAGCCGGCGGGCATTGGGAGAACCTGATCGAGATGCTCGCGCTCCACCCAGAGCTGATACTCGCCCGGCGTATCGCCGGTGTCTTCGCCGCGCTCGAACATCGTCACCACCACAACCTTCACCGGAATCTGGGCGCACAGCGCCACCGAAAACGCCAGCAGCCAGATCAGCCACTTATTCACCACGGTCATTTCTTGAGAGCTTAGCAGACGACGTTCAGAAATAAACTTGAACGCTCCGGCGCGCCTCCCAGTCTTAGTTGATGAATGCGAGTCCAATGACGCCAGTTCCACAGCCACAAACGATCGGGGCATTTCAAAGCTTGGCGCGAGACGAAAAAGCCGATGTTTCCGGCAAGACATTCACAGAACTGGTTCAACGTCAATCTCTGTTCGTCTTTCGCGTGGCGTACTCGGTTCTTCGAAACACCCACGACGCTGAAGACGTAGTCCAGGCGGTCTTTCTGAAGCTCTATCGCTTGCGTGCGTGGAGAACGATGGATGACGAGCGCGCGTTTCTGTCCCGGATAGCCTGGCGCATGGCTGTGGACCTGTTGCGATCCACTCGCAAGCAGGCGACGCCATGCGAACATGCCGCCACAACCGATGATCCCGAGCAAACACTCATCGCCGCGGATAGCAACGCAGTGGTTTGGCGGTTGATTGACGCTCTGCCCGAGGAATTGCGCCAGCCGCTGGCGCTGTCGACGGTTGATGAATTGAGTTCGGTGGAGATCGCCGCCGTGATGGGTATCCCTGAGGGAACCGTGCGCACGCGATTGATGCGGGCGCGGCAAATCCTGAAGCAGAAGTTGACCGCACTCGTGGGAGGCCCAAGTGATTGACCAATGGATTGACCGCGCACTTTCCACTTATGCGGCCGCGGAACCGATGGCGGGACTGGAAGAGCGCGTACTGAACCGAATCCGTATCGCGGACTCAGAGCGCCGCCGGAGGTCCAGGATTATGAACTGGGCATTGGCGATCCCCATCCTGGCGTCGCTCATCATAAGCGCCGTCGTGTTGCGGACGACGCCCCAGAAATTGGAGCTTCCGCCGCCCAAGATCGCATTGGCGCCGCTGTTGGCCCCTCCTGGGAGCAACGTGTCGTCAAAGCCAAGACGCCAGATGAGCATCCCGCTGCCTGCGCCGATTACTGGGGATGAGCGTGCCCTGCTCGCCTTGGCCACGAGCCAGCCAGCGGCGGCAGTACAAGCGTTTGGGGATTTGCAAAAAAAGAGTAACGAACCGCTCGAGATAGAAGAAATTAAAATACTGCCATTGCAGAGCGATGGCAACGAATAAGGAGAAAATACAATGATAATGAGAAGCGTTCTGACGATCGCGCTGATGGCGGGCACTGGCTTTGCCGAAAGCGCGGAACCACCCAAGTTTTACAAACTGGATTTTGTGGTAAGAGAAGTCGAGAGCGGCAAGGTCATCAATGCCCGCGCTTATTCCATGATGGCTTCGACCGACTCCAACGGCTCTCTTCGCACCGGCAGCAAGGTGCCAACCCCAGCGCCACAAGGTGGCGCGCCCGCCAGTTTCATCGACGTCGGCACGAATATCGACTGCCGCTCGATCAAAGAGCTGCAGCAACATGATCTCGCTTTGTTCGTCACCGCCGAGATCAGCAGTACCGTGCATGACCCGGCAACGCCCGATTATCCAGTAATCCGGCAAAACAAGTGGAGTTCGACCGTTATCGTGCCGATAAAGAAAGCCGCCGTGATCTTTTCCTCCGACGACGCCACCACCAAGCGCCAACTGCAACTGGAGCTAACGGCGACGCCTATCCCAAATTAAGCCGCGGCGGCCGCCAGCGCCCTGGCCAACACCAGCGCGCCAAGCGCTATCGCGTCCGGCGAAGCATACTCATCCGGGCGATGACTGTATCCCTTATGGCAGGGGATGAACAGCATCGCCACCGGGAACAGCCGCGACATAAACAGCGAATCGTGATACGCCCGGCTCACCATGCGGTCGAAAGAAAAGCCAGCGCATGCTTCAGACAGCATCGCGACCAGATGCGGATCGCAAACCGCCGGCGAATCCCGATTGATCGTCTCGGTTTTGACGAAAACGCCGCGCCGATCGGCAACCACGCGGCAAGTTTCCTCGAGCGCGCGCACCATCCCATCTCTCCGGCCGGCATCCGTATCGCGTATGTCCGTTTCCAGACGAACGCGGCTGGGTATGCCGTTCACCACGCCTGGAAACACATCGCACACGCCGGTCGTCGCCACGCTGTCCACCGCGCCCGTCGATTTAGCCGATGCCTCCAGCGCCAACGCAATCTCCGCGGCAGCCAGGAACGCGTCATGCCTGTTGGGCATCAAAACGGCTCCCGCATGGCCGCCTTGTCCTTCAATCGTGATGCGAACGCTGGACGGCGCGGCTATGGCAGTCACCACGCCTAGCGAAACGCCTCGCTGTTCGAGCAACGGCCCTTGCTCGATGTGCAATTCCAGAAACGCCGAGTAATAGTCGCCCGGCAACCGGACGGACTCCAACTCTCCCGCAAACCCGGCCTGAGCGCGAACCTCGTTTAGCGAAGTGCCTTCTTTATCGCGCAATGTTTCTCCAGCCGACGGGGACAGGCTGCCTGACAGCAACCGGCTTCCCAGGCATCCGATTCCAAATCGCGTCGGCTCTTCCGACGTGAACAACAGCAGTTCGATCGATCTTCGCGGACGCACGCCGGCGCGCTGCAACGCCCGGATCGCCTCCAAGCCGCCCAGCACTCCCACGGTTCCGTCATAGCGGCCCGAGTGCGGAATCGCGTCGATATGGGAGCCCGTGCCAACCGCGGGCAGGGCCGGCTCACTCCCCACCCATCGCGCGAAAGTATTGCCCGCCGCGTCTTCCCGCACCACCAGGCCAGCGTCGGTACACAGTTCCTTGAACCACCATCTCGCTTGCAGATCCTGCTCGGAGAAAACAATGCGTGTGACCGCGGGCGCCGGTGTGGCGGAAAAGCCCGACAGCGTGTCTAATTCATGCGTCAAACGTGCCGAGTCAATACTGATATTCATGAGCTGAAAGGATGGCGATTCCAGTCTTTATAGAGCAGGTATTTCGCCGGTTGCTTGCCCACAGCGCAAAACCATTGCGGGCAGTAAGGCGCCATGTAAATGAAGTCGCCGGCCCTTACCGGATACCAATGATCGTTGAGCCGGTAGATGCCTTCGCCTTGCAGCATTAATAAACCGTGCTCCATCACGTGAATCTCCACCATAGGCAAGGAAGCGCCGGGTTGAAAAGTCAAAGTGTTTACCGCAAAATCGAACGCGGCGTCGTCAGGCAGCAGCGTCCGCACTTCCAGCGCTTCGTCGCCCATAAGGGGTTTTGGGAAAATTTTGCGTTCGTCGCCCGTCAATGCCGCCGGCCTGGCATTTCCCATGCTGGTATATGGTTTTTCGATCACCACCACTCGGGCCTCTCCATTGCTGCTGATAGCCGCCTCCCCGTCCCCAGGCAAGTAGGCATACTGCCGCGAAGTCGATAGACCTTCTGGTGTGGTAATTGAGCCTTCCAGCACCCAGAGAAAAGCCTGCCGGTTTCCCGTGGCAAATCTACCTTGGGCGCCCATCTCCACCGTGTATTGCGTGAACCCGGCTCCTCTAACCGGACCAACATGCACAATCGCGGTAGCATCGTGCATTCCCGGCAGCGGCGCGCGCACAAACGTGTCCGGCGTCATGAGAAAAT
>DATFZA010000611.1:0-42222 GCA_035314765.1 Bryobacteraceae bacterium | reverse complement strand
GCGGTTGGAAAGACGCGCTGGAAGATCTGGCTCGCCGTTTCCAAGCAGGTGAAGCGATGGTCGATCCCAAACACAAGGCCTGCGAATTCTGCAAGCTCCCCAGTCTCTGCCGCATCAAGGAACTAAACCATGCGGGATGATCGCGCCGCCCGCGAACGCGCGCTAGACCCGCATACCTCGTTTATCGTCCAAGCGCCCGCAGGTTCCGGAAAAACCGAACTGCTGATCCAGCGTTATTTACGTCTGCTCGAGACGGTGGAGTCACCCAATGCCGTCGTCGCCATTACCTTCACCAAAAAAGCCGCCGGCGAAATGCGCGCTCGCGTGCTGCAAGCTTTGCGGCGGACTGAACCGCCTGAGCAAGCCCATGAACTGGTCACGCACGCGATCGCCCGGCGCGTAGTGGCCCATCAGGAACGCCTCGGTTGGAGTCTGGCCTCGAATCCGTCGCAGATTCGCATGGAGACCATCGACGCGCTCTGCGCGTCCATCACTCGTCAGATGCCTTGGCTGGCGCGCTTCGGAGCGCCGCCGCAGATCACCGAAAAGGCCAATCCCCTATACCGCGAGGCGGCCCGCCGGACGCTGCATCGAGTGGAAGCGGAGGAACTCAGCGCAGGTACCAGCCCATGTACCGGTGACGTCTCGCGCTTGCTGCTGCATCTCGACAATAACTACCAGCGCACCGAAAAATTGATCTCGGAGCAGTTGGAAAAACGGGACCAGTGGTTGCGTTTGATTGGCTTGACCGACGTGCACGACTTTGCGCAAATCCGGCGTCTCTCGGAGGAGCGTCTGGCGCGCCTCATCCATGTCCATCTCCGCGAGGTCCACGCTCATTTCGACGAGGAGTTCTCATCGGCCGTGGGCCAATGGATGGGATGGACCGCGTTTCCCGAACCACATCCGCGGGAATTATCGCGCTGGCAGGCCGTGCGCACGTCGCTGTTGACCGAGCAGGGCAAATTTCGCAAGCCGGCGCGCGACAAATTCGCCGGCCTGGAGCAACGCGAGCAGCTCCGGCAAGCGCTGCGGTCTTTAGAGAAGGTACCCGACCCGGTCTACTCCGACGAGCAATGGCTTCTCACTGAAGCCGTGTTGCAGGTCTTGCCGCTGGCCGTTGCCGAACTCCAAGAAGTCTTCCGCGAACACGGCACAGTGGACTTCGCCGAGCTTTCCCTCCGAGCCCTTGGTGCTCTTGGACGGCTGGACGAGCCTAGCGACCTGGCGCTCGCGCTCGGCGACCGCATCGAACATTTGTTGGTGGATGAGTTTCAGGACACGTCCTACACGCAATACGAACTGCTGGAAAGACTGACCGCCGGCTGGGAGCCCGGCGATGGCCGCACTTTGTTTCTAGTCGGCGATCCCATGCAATCGATCTATCGCTTCCGGCAAGCCGATGTCAGTCTGTTTCTCAAGGCGCGCGAACAGGGCATCGGCAATATTCCGCTCGAATCCCTGCAATTGCAGGTGAATTTCCGCTCCCTGCCCGGCTTGATTGCATTCGTGAACGATGCTTGCGCCCAAGCGTTTCCGGAACGGCACGAGGTCGAAAGCGGAGCGATCGCGTACAGCCCCGCCTACAGCCCGAGTCATCCTGCAGCCGGCCGCGATCGTGCGAACGCTGTTTATTGCTATGCCTTCTTCGATCAGGAAGCCGAAGCCCGCCAGACCGTCGATCTACTGCGAACTCTGCCGCATCGCGGAACCGTCATCCTGGTGCGCGCCCGGTCGCATCTGTTCCAAATCGTGCAGATCCTGCGGCGCGAAGGCATTCGATTTCAAGCCGTCGAGATCGATAGCCTGAGTGAGCGGCCCATCATTCAGGATTTGCTCGCCCTGACCTATGCGCTGCTGCATCCCGCCGATCGCATTTCCTGGCTGGCGCTGTTGCGCGCGCCCTGGTGCGGTCTCAAGCTCGCCGACCTGCACGCGCTCTCTTCAACCGAGACGCGCCGGCCAATCTGGGACTTGCTCGCTACGCAGAAGCTCAGCGAAGACGCCGAGCAGCGCATCGAGCGCATTCGGCCTGTCCTTGAAGCCGCGCTGGCGTCCAAGGGCCGCGCGTCTCTGCGCGACTGGGTGGAAGATACCTGGCATCGCATGGGAGGCTCGGCGTGCGCCCGCAGCGAATCGGAGTTTGAAGATGCCGCCGCCTATTTCGATCTGCTCTCGACCGTCGACGAGGGCGGCGATTTGCAGGACTTCGGAGCGTTTCGAGAGGACGTCGGCAATCTCTTTGCGCAGCCCGATCCGCTGGCTCAGGACGGTCTGCAAGTGATGACCATCCACAAGGCCAAGGGCCTGGAGTTCGATCACGTCATTCTGCCGGGCATGGGCCAGCCGCCCAAACGCGATGAGACTCCGTTGCTGCGCTGGGTAGTGCGGGAGGGCGATACGATTCTGGCGCCCATCTCCGCGGCGGGCGAAGACAACGATCCGATCTATCGCTATCTCGGCCATTGGGAGCAACAAAAATCGAGGCACGAAACCTGCCGCCTGCTCTACGTGGCCATGACGCGCGCCAAGAGCCAATTGCATCTGCTGGGATGCGTGTCGCTTCATAAAACGGAAGGAATCAGCGCAAAATCCGACTCATTCTTGAAAGTTCTCTGGCCTGCCGTCAGTGGTCTCTTTGTCCCTCTTGACGGCGGTGAAACGGCACGCGGGGAGGCGCCGTCCCGCCAGCTCCGCCGCGTAGTGAAAGGCTGGACGGTCCCCGCGCCCCTTCCCCCAGTCCGCTGGACGCCCGCCTTCCCGGAACCGGCGGCGCCGGAGGAAGTCACCTACGATTGGGTGGGAGACACGTTGCGGCACGTCGGCACCGTTGTCCATCAGCACCTGCAGCGCATGGGGCGGCAGGGACTAGATCGTTGGGACGAATCCAGCGTACGGAGTCACAAAGCGGGATATCAGGCCACCCTGGCAAATCTCGGCGTGCCTCCCAGCGAACTCAGCGAGGCAGCCGATCGCGTTGAGACCGGTCTTCTCGCGGTGCTGGCGGACCAGCGCGGACGCTGGATTCTCGGCCCGCACCTGGATTCTCAGTGCGAGTATGCGGTTACTGGCTTGATTGACGGCCGGCTCCATAACGCGATCGTCGACCGGACATTCATCGATAACGGCGTGCGCTGGATCATCGACTACAAGACCAGCTCTCACACCGGCGGCAAGCTCAAGAGCTTCTTGGATGAGCAAGTGGCGCGCTATCGGGAACAACTCGAGTTGTACGCCCGCCTCTTGCAGCAACAGGAAAATCGCTCAGTCAAGCTGGGCCTCTATTTTCCGCTGCTAGCCGGTTGGCGGGAGTGGGACGCACCAGAGTCCAAGGCCCGCCAGGCGCGGTTTGCGTTCTAGTCTGTCCACATTGTCAAGAATTCGGCAATTGCCGAGGACGGGCTCGATGAGCCATGTTTGCCGACTCCTTCAACCGCAAGTTTGATTCCCGCTGTGGCCTGCAGAGCACGGGCTATATCGACGAGGACAGAATAACGGCCAATACACGGAGGACATCCGGCGAAAATGGAAGCCTGCTTGCATCGGTAATTGTGGGTTTAGCCGGTGTTCAGGAGAGAAGCCGGTGGATTGGGTAAAGGTGTAAACTGGTACGTTTCGTGTACCCTTCTTCACTTCTTAGGCGGCGTTGGATGCTGTCCGAGGGCTCCGTTGCGTTTCGCCGCCCGGCCGGCGCTGAAGGTGGACCTGGATGAAATTGAAGGTGGTGTTGTTCTCGCAACAAACGCTACTGCTGGGGCTCTGCATCGTGCTGAACAGTTGCCAGCCGCGTCAAGCCGATACCGGACCTTCGATCGAGTTCAGCAAGATCCCTCCCGCGGCGCAAGGCGGCCGGGAGAAAGTCGACACTATCGCGGGGCGCGTCAGAAACGCTCGCCCCGGGCAGCAGGTCGTCATCTATGCGCGGAGTGGCACCTGGTGGGTGCAGCCTAAACGGGAACGGCCTTTTATTTCCATTCACGACGACTCAACCTGGAGCACGGAAACTCACTTGGGCTTTGAATATGCCGCGTTGCTGGTACAGCCGGACTATCATCCACCACCAACTATGGACGTGGCTCCCACACCAGGCGGTTCTGTGGTTCTCGTAAAGATTGTCAAGGGTACGGGAGCGCCGTCATTTGCGCCAACAAGGCCACTTCAGTTTAGCGGGTACGATTGGAGCGTTCGTACGATTGCGAGCGATCGCGGAGGCGTGAACAATCTCTACAGCGGAGACAATGCATGGACCGATGCCGGCGGCGCACTCCATTTGCGGATAACCAAGAAGTCGGGCCAATGGTCCTGCGCCCAAGTAGACCTGAATCGAAGCCTTGGATACGGCACATATGTCATAGTGGTGCGCGACATTTCTCATTTGGAACCCGCCGCCGTTTTCAACATGACTACGTTCGATGAATGGGGCGGGGACCAACACTACCGGGAAATGGACATCGATATCAGCCGTTGGGGAGACCCTGACAATAAGAACAATGCGCAGTACGGCATCGAGCCTTTCTATGTGCCCGGAAACGTGTCCCAGTTTCAGGCCCCTTCCGGTACTCTCACACACTCGATGCGCTGGGAGTCCGGACGAGTAAGATTCAAGACTGTCCGCGGAGCATCCGGTGAGGCCGGGGGGCCTCTGGTTTTTGAACATGAATTCACTTCGGGGGTGCCATCGCCGGGCCGGGAAAGGATACAGTTGTTCTTTTATGTCCTCGCCAGCGACGCGCATCCTCTCCAGAAAGACGGCGAGGTTGTCATCGAAAAATTCGAGTACCTTCCGTAGGTGGGTCATGGCCGGTCTTGCGGCGGTGTGCTTCGCCCGTTCGGCGTCCGCAATCGATCCGAACCGGGACTTATCGCAATATATAAGAGACGCCTGGGGAGCGGAGAAAGGGTTTCCGGATCGCTCTGTAGTCTCGATCGCCCAAACCTCCGACGGCTACCTCTGGATCGGCACAGACAAGGGTTTGGTCCGTTTCGACGGCTTGAATTTCCAACCATTTTCGCAACTTAGTCCCTCCTCACTTGCGATCGGCCCGGTACAAACTCTGCTGGCAGATGGAGCGGGAAATCTTTGGATCTTGTTGCAAAGTACAAAACTTCTGCGCTACCGCGACGGAAGGCTCGAGCTTATCCGCGGAGAGGCCGAAAATGGCATCACGGCTATCGCCCGTGGCTTTGGGGATTCGATTCTACTATCGTCGCTGGCGATGGGCACACTCGCATTCAATGGCGAGCGATTTGAGCGTCTCGTCGCCCAACCCGCGGAATCCGCGGCGGCTTCCGCGGAAACTCGGGCGGAACGTTCCCCTAACCTCGGTTGGTCCGCTGGACTGATGCCGCACCACGTGGCCGCACCGGCCTCTGCCGTCATATCGATGACCGCAACCGCCGACGGCAGGATATGGCTCGGTGCGGAGGACGGCGGGCCGTTCTACTTAAGCGGGGGGCACGTAACGACACCAATAAACGGGATACCTCACGCCAGAATCACCTGCCTTTTGCCCGTAGAAAAACACGAGATGTGGATCGGCGCCAGCAAAGGCGTGATGCGCTGGGATGGAAACGAGCTTACTCGGACCGGCGTGCCGCCGCCCCTGTTACGCGCTGAGGTTCTTTCCATGATCCGGGACCGGGACGCGAACATCTGGGTGGGGACGACTCGCGGCCTCTTGCGGTTCAATGCCAACGGCGTTTCCTCACTTAATAGAAATACCACCGCTTCCAGTGCCGCTGTGACTGCGCTTCTTGAGGATCGCGAAGGAAACATTTGGGTTGGCGGTCCACGCTCTCTGGAACGCTTGCGCGATAGTGCGTTTGTCACTTACTCAATTGCCGGCATGCAGCCGCAAAGTATGGGAGCGTTGTACGTCGACCGAGACGACAATACATGGTTCGCTCCCATTGACGGTGGCCTGCGATGGCTCAACAAAGGGAGAAGCGAAGCTGTAACGGCCGCCGGACTTACACAAGATATTGTCTATTCGATTACCGGAAACGGGGCGAGCGACTTGTGGATCGGGCGACAGCGGGGTGGGTTGACCAATCTGCGCTACGCCAACGGCGCGTTCAGCGCCAAGACATACACGCAGGCGGACGGCCTCGCTCAAAATAGCGTCTATTCGGTTTATGAAGGCCGCGATGGCACAATCTGGTCCGGCACGCTGAGTAACGGCGTTAGCAAACTCAAGAACGGTCATTTCACCAATTACACGGCTAGAAACGGTTTGGCGTCTAACACGGTGTCCTCGATCGCTGAGGATAGTAGCGGAACGATGTGGTTCGGAACACCGAATGGCCTCAGTGCGATGTCCGCGGGCGGCTGGCGAACTTATACGGTTCGCGACGGGTTGTCCTCTCAGGATGTGAACTGTCTGCTGCGAGATTCAACCGGAGTGCTGTGGATTGGGACCGCCGAAGGCTTGGCCTTCCTCTCTGCCGGACGAATCCGAGTTCCGCAACGGGCGCCCGGCTCGCTGCGCGATCAAGTGTTCGGGATAGCCGAAGACAAAGGCGGATGGCTCTGGATTGCAACCGCAAGTCACATTGTGCAGGTGAAACGGAGCAGTTTGATGGAAGACATGCTCCAGGAGTCGGATTTTCGGGAGTATGGGCTCGCCGACGGCTTGTGGGGTACAGAGGGTGTGAAGCGGTACCAGTCCGTGGTCGCCGATTCGCAGGGACAAGTTTGGTTTTCCACGAATCGCGGTATTTCTGTCGTCAATCCCGCACGAGCAACCGTGAATCCAGTTTCGGCTCTGGTCCATATTGACGCGGTTTTGTCCGATGGCAGTTCCTTGGACCTACGAGAATCCATAAGAGTTCCGGCTGCAAGACAGAGGACCACATTTCGATATGCCGGGTTGAGTTTTGGAAATCCGGAGCGTGTCCGATACCGTTATAGGCTGGACAACTTCGATCGCGGATGGAGTGAACCGGTCACGAACCGGGAGGCCACGTACGCCAACCTCGGTGCGGGTTCCTATCGGTTCCGGGTAATGGCCTGTAACAGCGACGGCCTGTGGAATGGCTCGGAGGCGGTCGTCGGCTTCGAAGTTGAGCCGGCATTCTGGCAGACCTGGTGGTTTCGGTTGGCTTGCGTGCTTTGCGCCGGGCTGGCGGCGTTACTGGTGTATCAGCTGCGGATGAACCATCTAACCCGCTTGCTCAACATTCGGTTTGAGGAGAGGCTCGCGGAACGAACACGCATCGCGCAGGATTTGCATGACAATTTACTCCAAGGCATTGTCAGCGCGTCGATGCAACTTCATGTCGCAGTGGACAAATTGCCGGACGACTCGCCCGCACGGCCGTCTCTGAATCGGGTGTTGCAATTGGTGGGACAAGTCGTCGAAGAGGGCCGCAACACGCTTAGAGGACTGCGGTCTCCTATTGACAGCGCTTACAATCTGAAGGATCTGTTTTCGCGAATTCCGCAGGAATTGGGCAGCCGGCAAACGACCGATTTCCGCGTCGTTGTAGAAGGGCGGTCCATGCCGTTGCGGTCGAACATCCGTGACGATGTTTACCGAATTGGCCGCGAAGCGCTGGTAAATGCGTTTCGCCATTCCCAAGCGAGCCGTATAGAGGCGTTGCTGGAATATGCTCCCGGCCGGCTGCGAATCCTGGTCCGCGACAACGGCTGCGGCATCGACCCCCGGGTCTTGCAATCTGGCCGGGCTGGGCACTGGGGACTGTCGGGCATGCGTGAACGAGCCGAAAAGATCGGCGCGAAACTTACAGTCTTGAGCCGTGTGGGAGATGGAACGGAGCTGGAGCTTCGCGTCCCTGGCGATATCGCTTTCGTATCCCGTCCTCCGGGCCCTGCGTTTAGATGGTTCATTGGCTCCGGCCGGCACACGGAAGAAACCAGGCCTGAGTCCAAACAGACCGCGGGATAAATCTTGGCGTCAGCGGGCCGCTCGCGCTAAAGTCCGTGCCACTCAATTCGTAACTCAAAAGTGGTAGGCGCACATCCCGAGAAATAGGGATTCGCCGGGCCGGCAAAGCCTCTATCCTACGGATGGGTGTCACGCTGCCGCCGAAATGTTCCTTACTTTCCCGGACGGATGGCCCGGAGCCGGCCTGCTGTTATTGCGATTAGCTGCCGGAGCTGTGCTCACTTTTCGTGGTACCGTATTCATCCTGAACTGGCATGACTTGAATTTCATCGTGGCAACCATCGCTTTGCTGGCGGTTGCTGGTGGGGCCTTAGTTCTGACCGGCTACCTCACTCGGTTTGGCGCCGTTCTCGTCGGCTTAGCAAGTGCCGGTGGTTTTTGGCCGTGGGGGCCAAGCGTCGGCTTTTTCGATAGCAGGCTCACCGCCGCTTTAGTCGTGATGATCGCAGCCGCGCTTGTTTGTCTCGGCCCAGGCGCCTTTTCTCTCGATGCCCGGTTATTCGGCCGGCAGGAAATCATCATTCCCAAGACTTCGTCCGATAGCTGAGGATTCTGCCCCGCAGCCCTCGCCGTCAGGCAAATGCCGAACTCCAATCACTAATTCCAGGAATTTGCGCACGCACTGTGACGCTCTCTCTTGTTGCTTTCAACGGGATCCGTCAAGATGCCTATCTGGCGCCATAACTGCGGTTCTCGGCCTATGAAGCAAAGAACAACTTCATCGTCAAAAGTCGTTGGACTGCTGGGACTCCTCACTCTACTGATACCCATCGACGCATCGGCAGAAACGGCGACAACGGTTGGGCCCGTGTCTCCCGCCGGCTTAGCTTTCGCCCGATATATCGCTTCCATTCAAGAACGCAACCCGTTCACGGATGCAGGCCCGGTCGCGGTAGCGATTCAGGCGTCATTGCCCGGTCTGTATAAAGAGACCCGTTTCCTGGCAATTCGTCAGGTTGGTCAGGCCGAGCGCCGCGAATACCGAGTGTTACAAATTGAGGGCGACGCGATTGTTGCGGAGGAGGTACTCGCGCGCTATTTTCAGGTGGAAAAGCAACTCGAAGACCTCCCAGTATCGTCGATCGCGATCACTCCGGCAAACTACAAGTTTCATTACCGCGGCGAGGTAGGGACGGGAAGCACGTTGGCTTATGTGTATCGGATCACGCCGAAGAAGAAACGTGACGGCCTTATCGAAGGCCAACTCTGGATAGATTCCGTGACCGGCGCCGAGATTCTGCAGGCGGGGCGGTTGGTCAAGACACCTTCTCCTTTCCCCGGCAGGATCGATGTGGTGCGCGAGACGGAGCTTCTGGACGGAAATCCCTGCATCAAAGTGACGCACGTGACGATTGAAACACCGAACGCGGGGCAAGGCGAGTTAACGATTACCGAAATCCCTGTGATTGCCGCGGAGGACGAACACCGGCATATGACCGGACCGCTTGCTCAAAGATGATGCTTCGGATGCACCGATCGCGGTGTGTTCACGCCGCGCGTGGGGTACTGTCGGCTCGCCTGGCTTCACTCCGTGATCGGCAGCCAAGCCAATGAGGTTATCGCGGAACTCGTGCTCGATACTCGGGCGAAACGTGGTTCGTGAGCTGGCACAGCGTTGGACGATACCGCTTTCGTGTTACGTTACACCCGCCCAACGGTGGCAGGCAAAAAACAACTTATCTCGTGATGGCATTTGAGCCCGGTTGCTTCATAGTTTGAATATCCAGGCAACACATGCGCTGGAGAGAAACAAACGAGGAAACCGATGACGGCCACAATGTGCAAAACGATTCTCAGCTTCCCGCCCCCGGCGGAGGAAACCGAACCGATGATTGGCGCCGAGGGCGGCCTGCGCCAGGTCTGGGATGCGGTGCGCGTGGTCGCTCCGACCGACGCAGCCGTTCTGATCGGGGGCGAAACCGGCACCGGCAAGGAACTCATCGCGCGTGCCATCCACAACCAGAGTCCACGCCGTCACAACCCTTTCGTGAAAGTCAACTGCGCCGCGATACCGGCGGGACTCTTAGAAAGCGAACTGTTCGGACACGAGCGCGGGGCCTTCACGGGAGCCCTGGCGCAAACCACGGGGCGCTTTCAACTGGCCGACCGTGGGACCTTGTTCCTGGACGAGGTGGGCGACCTGCCGCTGGAATTGCAACCCAAGCTGTTGCGCGTGCTGCAGGAACAGGAATTCGAGCGGCTGGGCAGCACGCGCACCATTCGGGTGAACGTGCGCGTGGTGGCAGCCACCAATCTCGACCTGATGGAAATGGTCCGGGAGCGCCAGTTCCGAGCCGATCTGTTCTACCGGCTCAATGTATTCCCGATCGCTCTTCCGCCGCTGCGGGAACGCTGTGAGGACGTTGCGGAGCTGGTGTGGCACTTCGTGGAAAAGTTCGCCGCGCGGATGAAACGGAACATCGAGGTGATTCCGGAAGAGGTCATGGGAGCGCTGGAAGCTTACGATTGGCCAGGCAACGTGCGGGAGCTGCAGAACGTCATCGAGCGGGCAGTGATTCTTTCCGACGGTCCGGTGCTACGCGCGCCCTTGAGCGCGGCGCCGAGGACGGAGAGGAGTCCGGAACCGGTTGTTACCGACCGGCGGACGCTGGCGGAGGCCGAGCGGGACCACATCGTCGAAGTGTTGCGCAACAGCGGGGGCGTGATCAGCGGAAGCAACGGCGCCGCGGCGCGTCTGGGGATGAAGCGGACCACGCTGCAGTATCGGATGCGCAAACTCGGTATCGAGCAGAAGCGGGTCTGCGTGGCGGGTGCCCAGTAATATCAGGTGGGCTGGGAAAGTGATGCCGCAAGGTGCTCGGCCTCACTGAACACTCTTGTAAGGGCTCGTAACAGGAAGAGCCCTGGCTTCAAACGTGCTTTGGACGAAGGAAAGCAGAGGGGCTTAGCCCAACTTGGTTTCGCAATGAGCCTTGCCTGCATTCGGCCTTCCGAATCCTTGCCAACTCCTTCATGGCGGAGCAGGCTCCTTCATCGGCATCGAGAACGTTGAGTTCCGCGCAATCCTCAGACGAATACCGGGCCAGCATGCGCAATACGAAACAGTGGCGGAGATGCGCCGGAAGAAGCAAAACGCGGCACAATTCCGGCGGAAGGGCCAACGACATGCCCTCGATTGTGCCCGAGCGCTGGGGAAGCTCATCCCCGGCGGCGATCGCCGCTTTCAAAGATTGCCGATGCAGCTCTTGATTCGACAATTGCTCGCGCTGTGTTTGCCGGATCGCCTCCAGCATCGCCGCTTCGGCCTGTTGGACGCCGCCGCCCAGGAGAAGGGTAAGCATGAAGGTGCGCTGAAGCGCCTCATCTGCGGCGGGCACTGCTATCTCGGGCTCAGCGAAGGTGTGCATCGGAATCGGCTCCGGGTGATGCGGCATGTAGTTTGATCGAGACATGGGCTATTCAAATATGCGGGCTATTCAAATATGCGTTATTTCAAGCTCGATGCCAATCCTCCCAATGGGGTGTTTTTCGGTAACCCGGTTAAGGCGGGCCTTTATACCTTCATGGTGGTAGAGGAGCGAAACTACTGCCGCGGCCGGCCGCTGGGAGGAATAATGATTTCACGCCGTCCGAACAAGCGGGCGTCAACCGAGAATGCGCCGGGGCCCAGAAACGCAATTGCTGCCAAGATCGCCGCGCCGAAGAAAATGGACAGGCGTGAATCGAACAGAGCCGGCGTGCAGGCTGGAAGCAGCGTGGCGCCAATCGCGGCAGCGCCCAAGCCGATCGCGGCGCCGGCGATTGGCGTCAGAAAACCTATCAACAGGAGCGCGCCCGCGATCATTGCCATGCCGCTCACAAACCAACCCGCGGGCGTGGAATCCGTTCCGGGAAAACACCATACGCCCTGAACGACGATCGCCAGGCCAAATACCGCTCGCAATAAAAATAAGGCTAATCCCGGCCACCCGCCGGGAAATCCCGAAAATAAGCGTTCCAGCGGGCGTCTCCTAGTGATTCCTGGTCGCGCTTGAAAGGCGCCTGTCCACAGCCTAAAGGAGATGACAGCAAAGTGAATCCCCAAGCTTCGGAATCTTTTGCTAACACTTTCGGGGAGGCGCCGGAATCACAGCTGAATGATGCCGCGGCGCACCGCGATCGCGATTGCCTGCGTGCGGTCCTTGGCGCCCAGCTTGTCCATGATGTGCTTGAGGTGAACTTTGACCGTCTCCTCCGAGATGAACAAGAGGCCGGCTATATCGCGATTCCGGTTGCCACCCGCAACCTGGCGGAGGACTTCAACTTCGCGCGCGGTCAGATCCTCATCGCTCATGTGCTCGGCGAGGTGAGCCGCGATCGAGGCAGGGATGCGCTTCTTGCCCTGATGTACTTGACGGATGACATCCACCAGTTCGTTGGGAGGCATGTTCTTGAGCAAATATCCTCGGGCCCCGGCTTCCAAGGCACGCTGAATCTCGACGTCCCCTTCGAACGTCGTGAGCATAATGATGCGCGCCTCGCCGAACTCTCCTCGAATCGCGATCATGGCATCGATCCCGCTCAGGTCCGGAAGCCGGAGATCCATGAGTGTCACATCAGGCCGGATTTCGCGGTATAGCTGAATCGCTTCGGTGCCACTGGCAGCTTGCGAAACCAGCTCCATATCGGGTTGGCTGTTGATGATTGCGGCGATGCCCTCGCGAAGAAGAGGATGATCGTCGACCGCGAGTATTCGAATGCGGGCCGGGTCGCTCATGTCTTATTTCCATTTTTTGCTATGGGCTTCTGTCCACTAGCCGCGGTTGAATGCCGTTTACGAAACCATCGTACGCCGGATTCGGACTGATTCTGGAAAGCGACGTGCCCGGGGATAGAGAGTTCGATTTCCGTGCCCGCGGCGGCGCTGCTAAACACGTGGAGCCGCGCCCCAATTTCTTCCGCTCTCTCACGCATCCCCGAAAGCCCCCAATGTCCGTCGCGGCCCGACCGCAAAATACCAGGGTCGATGCCACAGCCATTGTCTCGCACCACCACGCGCAGATCGCGGGAAGAGTACTTGAGTTCTATTTCAATCCTCTTCGCGCGAGCGTGATGAAACGCGTTGACCAGCGCCTCGCGGCCGATTCGATACACCTCATCCCGCAGCACCGGGTGTAAAGGCTTCTGCTCCCCGTCGACGATAACGCGGAAGTCGACTGGCTCGCCGGCTTCTCCTTGGGAAACTAGCTCCTGGGGAATTCGTGAAAACGCTTGCTCGAGATCCAAGGAAGCGCTACGCGACGACCGCAGACCTCGAACGGCGTTCCTACCCTCGTCAATCACTTGCCGCATCAGTTCCAAAGCCCGGTTAAGCGTAGGCTTGACACTGGAATCGTCCGGTAGACCGTCCGCGGCGACATGGACTTGCATGGACGCACTGAGAAATCCTTGCAGCAGCGTATCGTGAAGCTCCTGTGCGATTCGAGTTCGCTCCGCGAGCCGCTCCTGAAAGCGGAGACTGAGACGCCGCGTGTGCTGGTGCAAACGCAACTGGTATAAAGCGGCAACGGTAATGGCGCCCAACAGGATCGCGCTCATCCGGAACCACCATGTCTGCCAGAACAACGGTGCAACCTCAAACGCGATGTCGGCTTCGTTGGCGCTCCACACGCCATCCGGGTTGCTTGCCATCACCCGGAAACGGTAGGAACCGGGTGGCAGGTTGGTGTAGACGGCTTCCCGGGTCGCCGCGGGCTCGCTCCAAGCACGATCAAAACCTTCCAGACGATACTTATATCGAACGCGCTCGGGGGCAAGAAGGCTTATGCCCACGAAATTGAAAGTTGTCCGGTGACGGCCGCCCGGAATACGAATTTCGCTCTCAAACTCAATTGGGCCGCGGTCGGTGGAAATCGTTTGAATGTGAACTGTCGCTGCAGCCGAATCTCTTGTCTCGCGAGCCGGATCGGCCACGGAAATCCCGCGATTCAGAGAGAACCAGACGCGTCCCGTTGCGTCTGTGACCACGGACCGATGCCGTTTTACTCCTTCGACGCCGCGCAGGCCGTCCGCAAGTCCGTACTCGCGCCAATCTCCCTCAGCCAACGAGCCATGTAACAGCTTGTCCCGATTTAGGCGCAACACGTGGTCGGAGGTCGCGATCCATAGCGATCCGTACCTGTCTTCAGCGATGCCCAGCACTGGCGCGCGCAAGAGGGCGGGCATGTTGCGAGGAACCTCGAAGCCATCGGGGCCGCGGACGGCAAGGCCCAAGCCAGTTCCGGCCCACATCGCACCAGTGGAGTCTTCCAGAAGGCAGTTTACGTTATCGGATGGCAAGCCATTCCGGGCGGTGTAGGTTCGCCAGCTACCCTTCAGCAGCGCGCTCAAGCCGCCTGGCGTCGCAAACCACATGGTTCCGCCGGAGCTTTCCAGAATCGACGCTACGGTATTCGACGCCAATCCGTCAGAAGTGGTGTAGTTTATGAACCTGCCATCGCGCAGCACGCTCACGCCTGCGCTCAGGGTTCCTGCCCACACGCCGCCGTCGCGTGCCAAATACACCGAGTAAACGCTATTTTGAGCGAGTCCCTCCGCTTGGGTATACGTCTTGGCCGCTATCGAGCCCCTAGCGAATTGCAACCTGGTCAATCCGCCTTGTTGCCTTCCCACCCAAAGTTCTCCCTTTCGGCCGGCAATCGAATAGACCACGTCCCGGTCCAATCCGTCGCTGGTTACAGCTCCGTGCATTCCACCTCTAACCCACCACAGGCCGCCGTCAACAGGGCCGAACCACATTCGATTTTCCGAGTCGGCGAACACTGGATTGCTCCCGTCGGTAGGCAGGCCTTCGGGTTGCGAATATGTCACAAACGCGCTATCGCGAAGACGCTCGAGGCTGCCGGCGCGTCCGATCCACAGATTTCCTTCCCGATCTTCGAATAATGCGGTTATCGCATAGTGGAAGGCGAAGTCGCGCTCGGCGTCCTGCTCGGCGTCGTGCTCATCGTGCGAAGCAAACCCCTGCGCATTCAGCCTCAAGAGGCCGCGCGAGTCCGTGCCAACCCAGATGTTCCCGTCCCGATCCTTGACCATGGCCAAAGCTTGAAAGCGTTTGGCGGAGCCGGGAATGGGGTAAGTGGTGACTTTGCCGCCATCCCATCGCGCGATTCCATTATCCGTTCCGACCCACAGCCCCCGATCTCCGTCCGCAAGCAGGCAGTTGATCTTAAGATCCGGCAAGCCATCGCGTATTGCCTGCGTCTTGCGATCGGAGAGGCGAAAGAGGCCGGCATCGCGGGTGCCCACCCAGACATCGCCGTTCGGTGTCTGCGCCAGGGAAATCACCGGAGACCGCGGCAGTTCGGCAGCCGAAGCAAGCAATTGAAAGCGGCCGCCGCGGAACCCGAACGCGCCTATTTCCATCCTCGCGATCAACAATTCACCACGCTCTCCCCGAGTCATGGCCGATATATTCGGATAGGACGAAGCGGCCGATGGAGGAATATCGAAGGCCCGGGGCTTCCACTCATGCGCTGCATTTCCGCTCTTGCAGTACCGGACAATGGTCAGGTCCTGCATCCCAATCCATAGGCAGCCGTCGAGGTCCTCGGTTAGTCCAAGAACGCTGCCAATGGTGACCACGCCGGTGTCGTCTTTAATCAGGCGGAAATTCCATCCGTCAAAGCGGACCAGCCCCGCTTCGGTGCCGATCCATAAGTAGCCGTCAGTGGTCTGAGTGATTGCGTAAACGGCTCCATGTGGGAATCCTTGCTCCGTACCCCACTGGTCGCGAACATATTGCGACATCGCACGGTTGGGATCGACGCCGTAAGCAATTCGTAACGAAGCGGCTGCCAGGAAAGCAATCCACATGAGCCGGCGCCGCCCCCCAGGCCCCGCCCACTCCAGGTGGTTGCGCTGGTTACGGTAGGAATTCGAACTTCTCAATGATTACCTCGGACTCATGCTGCAACGGATTCCGGCGGTTATTGTACACGTAATGGTTGATGTGAATCCGCTCACTTCCTGGCGAAGGAATCCCCGACGTAAAAACGTGTTCGTTCACGGCATCCCGCGACGCAGTTGAGGAGGAACCGCGGACGGTCTTGCCTGTGACGGTCTTGCCTGTGACGGTCTTGAATGTCACGCGCCCGGGTTGCCAATCGATCCAATGTGTCAGGGTTCCGGAGGGCGCGTTGAATCGCACCGTGTTGGCCGGGACCACGTAGGGCTGGATCACATACTGAGCGTTCTGATCCTCGGGCTCGCCCCAGCGGCTGATTTCGATTTCCATCTCGCGAGACGGACCTAAATCGTCCCAGGTAAAGATGGCGCACACAGCGCCAGGTTCCAGGTGAGCCACGTCCCGTACCACGAACCGATAGGAGCCGTATCCCAAACTTCTCGTCAGCTTCACCTCGGCGCTGGTCCAACGTTGTCCTTGCCTGGCGATACGCAGATGCAGGAGTCCCTGCGAGTCCGTCCAGGCGTTCCTTCGGTCAAAGTAGTTCCTGGTGCCGCCCGCATCGTAGGAATTCTCGCGGACCTCCCATTGATATCCGCTAAACTGAATCGTCTTCAGAGGAACACGGGGCAGGGCGCCCGCGACGGTCGCGATAGCCAGCACTGGGCCGCCTTTCTCCGGCAAAGCATTAATCCTGAGCGGCGGATGATAGCGCGAATCCACGAGTAGCGCCGCGTACGCGGATCCTGGGTGCGTCGAAGTCTTCCAAGTCGAATCGGGTTGAATTGCCGTGAACGGCTGGTCGCCCAGGGGCTGTACCCACCACACTCCGCTCAGCGCAAACACCACGATCCGCTCGCCGGGCCGCGCGCCCTTCACCCGGCCCTCGATCGCTTCAACTTTCACGGGGCTGCCGTCGCCAGCCTCGGGAATGCGGCTGAACTCGATCGACGGCTGACCATCGGCGTGCACGGACCGGCAGCCGGCCAGCGATAGCAAGACAGCGGCAGCGATCAGAATTGCTTTCAAACCAGGGACAGTCCGCGGCATGGAAGCACCCCCGAGTGGCCGGCACGGCACATAGGTACAAGGACCTGGCTCTTCTGACATGTCTGAGTCGCTCGAATCGTATCGCCAACCAATCTTCCCTAGTGAGGGAGTTCCAACCCGGCTAGAGCAGCCAGACCTCTCGTTTTCAACACCGGCGATGGGCGCAGCCCGAAGGTGACGGTCCACAATATGAACGAAGCTCGCCGAATTGGTCTTTTTATTCTAGTCCTTACAATGGCGAAACGCGCCATGCTCCAGGGTTCTAACTTCCAGGCTTAACGCATACCACCGAAAATTGAATCCCTAGAAATAGGAATCCTCGTGTAGCTCCTTTGTGGTACAACCACGAGCCAAGCCGCCGGTGAATGTCGCCTGCGACGATTGGCGCCAGGTTCTTAGCGACGACCGGACCCGGCGGAAAATGATCCCGGCCATCGGCGTTGGCCGGCATGGGCGGCAGCGGATCGACGCCCTCGATCGACTGGCGTCGTTCGGTCGCCAGTTTCAATAGTCGGACGAATCTAACACCAATCATTTCTTAAGGATGGACGGTGGTTCCACCCGGCTTGCACGATTCGCCGCAAGTCATTATAATTGAAGAGCCAAGCCACCCTAGCTCAGTTGGTAGAGCGGCTGATTCGTAATCAGCAGGTCGCCGGTTCGATCCCGGCGGGTGGCTCCATAGTCTTCGAGAACTTACCTTCAGCAAACAGAGCTCTTTGGGGACATCTTGTAAAATCAGCAGGCCGAGGCGCGCTCGCAGAAAAAACAAGTTACACCAACCATCACGGTTCACTTACCCTGAAGACTGGCTGCCGTTTTGGCAAGCCCATCCACTGCAGACGCGAGAGGGATTCGTTCCGGCCAAGGTTCCTTGAGCGCCTTGGTCATACACAGGCGGCCGGCTTCGGTGCTGTGTCGCTTAGAACCTTGCCCCGGAATCGCTTTGCAATTGTTCTCTCGACGCTGGCGTGAAGCCATTCCGCGTTCTGGCGGCATGGATCAGCCGGTCTCCTTCGTAGTAGCCGAAGATCAGCGCATCAAAGTTCTTTCCGCCCATGGATTCACGCGCATCTTCTGCCAAGCGCCGGGCCGTCAACCGGGTTCGTATTTGCTGAAGCGCCACTGACGCGATCAGATCGGGCAGGGTTGGGGGGCTCAAGTTAACCTGGCGATGGCCGCCAGCACACGCTCATATAACAAGTGAGGTCGCTTCCCGACTGCTGATCGTTTTCAGTTCGGAGTGAATGGATTTTCTTCGCCGGAATTCGCCAGGCGACTTTTTCGGTTTGTGGCAATGCTCTTAAACGCGCCGACGCCGATAGACTGCAAGCATGCCCAAGCCTACGCCGAACAGGGCGATTGTGCTGGGCTCTGGCGTTGCTGTAACCTGCGGATTCAGGTCATAGCCGACCGCATTGAGTATGTTGATTTCCGCCCCGCCGTCATTGCGGATTGTTTGGCCGGCGTCAGCGCCGGGGCAACCCTCTGCATCTTGAATGCTTAATGGCCCACCGGGACAAGTGCTTAGAAAGTCGCCGTAATCTTCGCCGTTATCCAAGGTGTTATAGATAAACCCGTTCGCCCCATTGGTTGCGCCCCCGTCGTAAGAAAAGTAAGCACCGGGCGTGGTGCTGAGGGAACTGTCAAGGACCAAACTTCCCAAACTTGAATAGCGGAATAGATCGACCGCCGAGGGTTCGTTAGTATAAAAACAGCCATCCGACAGCGGCGTAGTGCTTGTGGTAACGCACGAAGCTGTTCCCAACACTTCGTCGGTTTCGTGTTCGACCACACCGTAGAAATCGTAGGCGTCCGATGGTTCGGTTCCTCCCAGGTTGTCGTAATACAATGGCGTGCCCGGGTCGTTCGTGATGGTCACGACAGCGTTGTAGCAGCCCGCGCTGGGAAAGCTACAGCCAACCCCAGCGGCCGTAACGCCATTCAGTCCTCCTATTGCCACACCACCGAGACCCAGGGCGGTGGCGAGTGCATCGGTAATGGCCACGTTGCCGGTTCCGTATGGCCCGGTGGCATTATTATTTAGTGACGCCAAGGCGGAAACTTGAAGCGCACTCATGCTCGGGTTGGCGGTGAGTGCGGCCAAGTAATCGCTGTAAGTCACATCATTACTGATCGACACGGTTGAACCCAGGCCAGTCGTCCCGTACTGAATATAAATATTGGCGTTCGCATTGCTGAATGTGCTGCTGTAAGCGCCGGCGACGGTCGTGTTCAAATAATTGCAGGTTGCAGCCGCTACACTAGGGTCGCAGGTGTAGCTGATACTGCCGGCACTGGCTAAAGCGGCTCCGACCATCATGCCAAGCACCAGCCTAAGAGTGTTTTTCATATTAGTTTGGCGTCCAAGATAGCTTGTGACTTAGTCATCCTAGCAGCGCAATGCTCAAATTGCATAACTATTTTGGGCCAAACCGTGGACCGCAGGTGGATTTTTCGTGGGGGCAAGTACTGGTACTGAATATACTTCGGGCTGGGCCCGCAATCGTGGTCCCGGAATGCGCGTGTGCCAGCACCACTGCCTCTTACAAGCCTCTCGGCTTGCAATTCGAACGAATGGCGGAAGCCTTCAGGATCCGTGACGGCAACGGAATGAGGATAATACGGTACGTCTTTTGTTCGCCAATGTGTCAGCTAGCATCTCTTGTTCGCGCCGACGTAATCAGCAGGTCGCCGGTTCGATCCCGGCGGGTGGCTCCAGATTCCATATGCAATGAAATTCCGCACGGATCGAAAGCCGGGATCACACTCATTGAGCTTGGTGGCAGACGTGCCGGGTTCGCGGTGGGACCAGAAGGAATTGGCGGGGACGACGGGGCTCGAACCCGCGACCTCCGACGTGACAGGCCGGCGTTCTAACCAACTGAACTACGTCCCCGATTGTGCTGCGTACGTCGGCATTCACTACAATACCATAGCGCCTTCGCTAAGCGAAGATTGGCGCCAGTCCGATCAATCCCAGACCGGCCACAAACAGCAACAGCATAGCGGCCACCAGCAATCTGACGCGCGGCTGGGAGCCGGCAAATTCCTTCCAAACCAGCAAGCCCCAAAGCACGCCAATCAGAGTGGCGCCTTGTCCCATGGCGTAGCTCATGGCCGGACCGGCTTGTACGTCACGGGGCGCCGCCGCGGCTACAAAATTGGTGATCGCGCCTATGCACCATATCACGCCGCCGAAAATCCCGAGCAAGTGCTGCCGCCGCGTGCCCTGGAAATACTGCGACATCTGGATGGCCTTGCCTTGAATCGGCAGATTCAGGAAATACAGGTTGTAAACAAAAGTGGAAATCAACACGCCAACGGAAAAAATTACGGCCACGGCGTAGGGGCCCAATCCGCCGGAGTCGGGACCCTGTCCCACGCCCATTTGCACCAATGGATAAAACAAACCCATCAAGACCCCGCTGATCAGGCTGATAACGATCCCCTTGGCGCCGGTTTTTGGTTTTGCCCGTTTGGTTTTGCCAGCTGCCGCCGGCGCCGGGTTTAGCGCCGCTTCCTGGTTTTTCGCGGCCGCATGCGCGGCGTACGCCATGCCATCGAGGACGATGGCCACGACCACCAGCAGCACGCCTCCGAAGAGGAAATACTTGTTTCCCTGCGGGTCGATGATGTAGTTGCCGACCGTCCCGATCACCAGCGCTAAACCAATCGCGATGGGAAAAGCCACCGACATGCCGGCAATTGCGATGGCCGCAACCAGCAGAATATTCGCCAAATTGAAGACGGCGCCGCCAGCCAGGGCAAAAGCCATGTTGCGCTTGCCGGTAACGAGGATGTTGTCCGCGAAGGAAAGCTCCTCGCCCATGGTGCCGAAGGTGTAGGCCGCTAGCAGCGCGGCCAGGACGACGCCGGCGGAGAAATCGTAATAAAACAGCTCAAATCGCCATTTACCCGTGAGTTTCTGTGTATTTGCCCAGGAGCCCCAAGACAACATCGAGAGCAGGAGGAGCACGATCACTGCGCCGTAGGTGGCCGGTAAAATCATAAAAAGAGAATCTTCAGAACTGTCCAGATCCTATCATCCCAAGAACCTTCCGCCCAAGTCCTGCATCCCTCGTGTTCCGGCCGAGGCGCTCGTTTGAGCGGCCTGACACCGGCCGGCAGGTTATGTGATATGCGCTCCGCGGGCTCTGCGCGACAACGAGTTGGTATCACTAAAACCGATGCCACTTGCAATAGCCGCCGCACGGCGCTAAGCTCCCGGGTAGGAGGCACAATGCAATGCGTGTTTTTCGTGCCGGTTTAGTCCTAATCTTATTGGCCGCGATTCCCGGGTGGGCGCAACGCGGCGGCGGTCACGGCGGAGGCGGCGGGCACGCTAGCGGAGGAGGCGGCCATACCGGTGGTGGTGGTTTTCGATCTGGCGGCGGTGGCGGCCGTGGGGGCGGCTTTTCCGGCGGCGGGTTCGGTCGCGGGTTCTCTGGCGGTTTCGGGCGTGGTTCCTATGGGCGATACTTCGGACGGGGCTATGGCCTCGGCTTTGGTTTAGGATTCTATAACCCCTGGCTTTGGGGCTATCCTTACGATTCGTATCCCTACTATTACGATTCGTATCCCTACTATGCGGACAGCTACGCCCCGTCCGCATCCTACTATCAGGATGTTCCGCCGGTGGTGATCAATCAGGGGTATCAACCTGAATATGCGGTTCCGCAGGTGCGGGAGTATCCGCCGCCACCCCCTCCCCTCGGCACTCCTAACCGGGGTTTGAACGAGTACGGCCAAGCTGCCTCTTCCGATAAGGAACCGTTGTACCTGTTGGCCACCAAGGACGGCACTATTCGTGCTGTCTTGGCCTATTGGGCTGAGGGGGACACGGTCCATTATGTGACCATGGACCACGTACGTAAGACCACCCCGCTTGCTTCCATCGACCGGGAACTGAGTTCACGCCTAAACCGCGAGCGCGGAGTGTCATTTGGGCTCCCGAAATGACGGCACGGTCCATCCGATAACGTTCGCAACTCGGAATCGTATGCGCCTTACTTGCCGCCCGCGCCCAAATCGTGCCGGGACGGCAACTGGGACGCATCCCAGCCTCCGCCTAGCGCTTCAATCAGAAGCACGCTCGAATTCATGCGCCGGGTCAGCACGTCCACGGCGGACTTTTCGTTTTGCAACGCAAATGTTTGGGCCGTGATCACTTGCAGGTAGGTCGCAGTGCCCGCCTTGTATTGGGCGGTGGAAATGGTCAGTGATTCCTCGGCGGCGCGAGCCGCGTCGTCCACGGCTTTCGCTTCCTGTTCGAGAATCCGCAGTGCGGATAAGTTGTCTTCCACCTGTTGAAAGGCAGTTAACACCGTTTGGCGGTAGGTAGCGACGGTTGCGTCGAAGGCGGCTTCGTCCAATCTGATCTGCGCGCGGCGCTTACCGGCGTCGTACAAAGTCTGCGAGACGGTGGTTCCAAGTGTCCAGAAGCGGGCCGGCCAGGTAAACAGGTTCAGCAGGCTGGTCCCTTCCAGCCCCGCAGTTATCGATAGGTTCAATGAGGGATACAAGGTCGCCGTCGCGATGCCGACCTGCTCGTTGGCGGCGGCCATCGCGCGCTCAGCCGCTGCTATGTCGGGGCGGCGCTCTAGCAACGCGCTTGGCACGGCTACCGGGATGGCAGGCGGGGGAACGGTAAGCAGTTTTCTGGGGATGTTAAGTTCCGACGGAGGTTTCCCGGTCAGAATCGCGATCGCGTGCTCTAATTGATTGCGGGCGACTCCCTCATCGATCAACTGCGCCCGGGTGGTTTCCAATTGCGTCTGCGCTTGCGCCACATCTGCGCCGGTTGCCACACCTCCGTTGAAGCGATTCCTGGTCAGCGTAAGATACTCGTCATACGATTTGACGCTGCGCTCCAACAGGTCGATATCGCCATCGGTTCCGTGGAGCATGAAGTAGTCGGAAGCAAGATCGGATTGGTAGAGCAGCCGGATGTTTTCCAGTTGCGCTTCGCTGGCCTGGGCGGTATCGGCGGCGGCTTGAACACCTCTGCGGAGACTGCCCCAAAGATCCACCTGATACGTAAAATCGAACGGAATTTGAAAGGCGTTGGTTTCCCCGAGGGAGCGGGCGAATGACTGGACGCTGCCGGCTTTGGATGTGGTGACGTTGGGCCCGGTGGTGACCGACGGGAACAACGCCGCTCGGGCGATGTGAACCGATTCCCGGGCTTGCCGGAATTGCGCCTCCGCTTGTCTTACGTTTTGATTCGAGATGGCGACTTGCTCTTCCAGCGCGTTCAAGTCGGGGTCGTTGTATAGCTCCCACCACTTGCCCTTGAGCACGGTATCGCTCGGCGCAGCTTCCTTCCAGCCGTCGGGCGGAGCTTCCTTGAACGCTGGGGGCACGGGCGCGGAGGGGCGCTGGTAGTTAGGCCCCACCACTCTACAGGAAGAAAGCGAAATCAACGCCAGCGAGACTACCGCCAGCAGCGCGGGCGCCATTAGCGGCGGCAAGAAGTATCTGATTCGGGCCATTCGGTTGTCAGTGCGATTCAATGCGGCGAAATCCAAAGTCCTAGATAGAGCGGGCAATTGACCAGTTCGATTCCGCGCCGGCGCTGTTCTCCAAAAAAACGAGCGGCTTCGCGATCGAGCAAAGTTACTTCGCTTAAATCCAACTGCACTTGCTTCTCCACCGCTCGGCTTTGAGCGATCACCCGATCGATTTCGGGGAGCATTTCGGCATACACGTTTCCCCTCAGCCCGAAGGTGACCTGATCGGCGCCCTGTGAGAGCACGCGCATGACGAATTTTCGCGTAGCGGTGGTCATCTTCACGCTTCCGACCCTGCGGGGTTGACATCCTCGAAATTGGGCCGCGGGCGATTGCGCACGCGATACCACCAATGCTGCAGCCGGTCGAAATACAGGTAAACCACGGGCGTGGTGTAAAGGGTCAGAGCCTGGCTGAGCAGAAGGCCGCCGATGATCGAGATGCCCAGCGGCCTTCGCAACTCAGCTCCGGTTCCCCGTCCCAAGGCCAGCGGCATCGCTCCGAGCAAAGCGGCGGCGGTCGTCATGAGGATCGGGCGGAAACGGAGGAGGCAGGCTTCAAAGATGGAATCGCGCGGACTCTTGCCCTCGTGACGCTCGGCGGCGAGAGCGAAATCGATCATCATGATGGCGTTTTTCTTGACAATGCCGATCAATAGAATGATTCCGATGATGGCGATGATGCTCAGCTCAGTTCCCGAGACCAGCAGCGCCAGCATCGCGCCGACTCCGGCAGAGGGTAGCGTGGAGAGGATCGTGATTGGATGGATGTAGCTCTCATACAGAATGCCAAGCACGATATACACCGTCGCCAGTGCCGTCATGATCAGGAACGGTTGCGTACTGAGCGACTGCTGATAGGCTTGTGCCGTGCCGGCGAACGCGGCTTGCACCGTGGCCGGCTTACCGACCTTGGCCGAGGCGGCGTCGATGGCCTCTACAGCGTCTCCTAAGGCCTTGCCTGGGAGCAGATTGAAAGAGATGGTGATGGCCGGAAACAGTCCCTGGTGGGCCACCGACAGAGGCGCAGTGGCAGTGGCGTAGTGGGCGATTGCACCGAGTGGAACCTCTTGCCCGGCCGGCGAGCGCACCCAGATCTGGCTCAGAAATTCCGGACTCTGCCAATATTGGGGCGCAACTTCCATCACTACGTGATATTGATTCAGGGTGCGGTACATGGTGGAGACCTGCCGCTGTCCGAACGCGTCGTAAAGCGTATTGTCGATCAACTGGGGCGAGATTCCGAAACGCGAGGCGGTGCTCCGGTCGTAGGTAATCAGCGACTGCAAACCGCGGTTCTGCAAGTCGCTGTTCACGTCGGCGATCATGGGCTGCTTTTTCAATTCCGCGAGCATTTTCGGCGCAAAATCGATCAGATCGTTCAAATTGTCACCGCGCATCGTGTATTGATACTGCGCGGCGCTATTGCGGCCGCCCACCCGCAAATCCTGGGAGGCCTGGAGGAACAGAGTTGCGCCGGGAACCCGCGCCAGCTTGGGACGCAGCCGGCTGATCACCCGGTCCACGCTGATGTTGGGATCCTCCGCTCCTCGCTGCCCGAGCGGCTTTAACTGCATGAACATGCGCGCGCCATTGGCCGCGCCGCCGCCCCCTCCACCGCCGCCTCCGCCAGTGAAACCGTTTACGGTTTGAATGGCGGGGTCGGCCACGACGATCTTGATCATCTGCTGGAGAATCCGGTCCATCGCCTGGAACGAGGTGTCCTGATCTCCCAGAATGCTCCCGCCCATTCGACCGTTGTCCTGTTGCGGGAAGAATCCTTTGGGCACGTGAACGTACAAGTAAACGTTCAAACAGATCGTTGCCAGCAGGACAACCAGGGTCACAAAGGAAAATCGCAATACCGTAGTCAGCGTTCTTCCATAGAAGTTCACCAGGGCGGTAAAGAACCGGTCGGTGACACGGTAAAACCAACCGTGGTCGGCGTGTTCGCGCAACAGATGCGCGCACATCATCGGCGTCGCCGTGAGTGACACCACCATGGAGACAATGATCGAAATTGACAAGGTGATCGCGAACTCGCGGAACAGGCGTCCCACTATGCCGCCCATGAGCAACAAAGGAATGAACACGCTGATCAACGAAACGCTGATCGTCATCACCGTGAATCCGATCTCCTGGGCGCCTTTCAGGGCCGCGCGAAAGGGGTTCATTCCCTGTTCCAGGTAGCGGGAGATGTTCTCAATCACGACGATCGCGTCGTCCACCACGAAGCCGGTGGAGACGCACAAGGCCATCAGCGAAAGATTGTCCAGCGTGAAGCCAAGCAGGTACATCGCGCCGAAGGTGCCAACCAGGGAAACCGGAACCACCACGCCCGGTATGAAGGTGGCGCGGCCGTTTCTCAAAAATACGAATACCACCAGGACCACCAAACAAATGGAGATCAGAAGTGTTCGTTCCACGTCGCGAACGGAAGCGCGGATGGTGACGGTTTGATCCATCATCACCTGGAGGTCGATGGATTGAGGGATGGCTGCCTTTAACTGCGGCAGCAGAGCGCGAATGCGATCCACCGTTTCGATGATGTTGGCGCCGGGCTGCTTGAATATGACTAACAGGACCGACGGTTTACCGTTGGCGTATCCGGCGTTGCGTAGGTCTTCGACCGAATCCACCGCCTGGCCGACGTCGGAGACATGCACGGCGGACCCATTGACGTATGCAACAGTCAAAGGTTCATAGTCGACCGCTTTGAAGAGTTGGTCATTGGCGCCGACCTCAAACATGGTTGTTCCGTCGGAGAAATGGCCTTTAGGAGTATTGGCGTTCTGACCGCTCAGGGCAGTGCGCACCTGCTCCAAACCAATCCCGTATTTGTTGAGCTGCGTGGGATTGAGCTCAATACGAACGCCCGGCAGGCTGCTTCCGCCCACGCCGACCTGGCCCACACCGGCTACCTGGGCCAGTTTTTGCGCCATGATCGATGAGGCGGCGTCGTACATCTGGCCTTTGGTCAGGACAGGGGAAGTGAGCCCAAGCATGAAAATGGGCGAATCGGCAGGATTCACTTTGCGATAGTTGGGATTGCTCGGCAGGTTGGTCGGCAGGTACCCGCGCGCGGCATTGATGGCCGCCTGCACGTCACGCGCAGCCGCGTCTATGTTGCGGTTCAGTTCAAACTGCAGCGTGATGCTGGTCGAGCCCAGTGAACTCGACGAAGTCATCTCGGTTACCGACGCGATGCGGCCGAATTGACGCTCCAAAGGAGTGGCAACCGAGGAAGCCATGGTCTCCGGGCTGGCGCCGGGGAGACCGGCGTTGACCGAGATGGTCGGGAAATCCACCTGTGGAAGAGGAGCAACCGGAAGCAGGCGGAACGCCACTCCGCCCGCCAGGGCAATGGCGACGACGAGCAAAGTAGTGGCAACCGGCCGCGAGATGAAAGGAGCGGAAATATTCATCGCTCAATCTCCCGCCACGGGCACCGCCCCCGGGCCCGGATACTCCGCCGGCCTGCGCGCAAACCGCGTGGCCAGTCTGTCAAACCACAAATAAATCACTGGCGTGGTATAGAGAGTCAGCAGTTGGCTGAAAATCAATCCGCCCACGATGGTGATGCCCAAGGGCCGGCGCAGTTCCGATCCCGTTCCCGTGCCTAAAGCCAGGGGGACGCCCCCTAAAAGGGCGGCCATGGTGGTCATCATGATCGGGCGGAAGCGGAGCAGACAAGCCTGATAAATAGAGTCGAGGGGCGACATGTGCTCATTGCGCTCCGCGTCCAGCGCGAAATCGATCATCATGATGGCGTTCTTCTTCACGATGCCGATCAGTAAGACAATGCCGATGAGCGCGATCACGCTGAAATCGCTGCGGGTAAGAAATAACGCCAGCAAAGCGCCCACTCCCGCCGAGGGAAGCGTGGAGAGAATCGTCACCGGATGAATGTAGCTCTCATAAAGAACGCCCAGCACAATGTAGACCGTGACCAGCGCCGCCAGAATCAGTAGTGGTTCATTAGCGAGCGAAGTCTGAAAGGCCTCGGCCGTGCCCTGGAAAGAGGCTTGGATGCTGGCCGGTAGTCCTATCTCGTCCTTGACGCGGTTTACGGCTTCTACGCCATCTCCCAGAGATGCCCCCGGCGCCAGGTTGAACGACAGCGTGACCACCGGAAATTGCCCCTGATGATTCACTGTGATAGGCACATTTCTCATTTCTAAGTGCGTGAAAGCGTCGAGGGGAACCTGGCCCCCGCTGGGAAACGCCGCCGAGGAGCCTATCTGGCTGTTGATGAGACTGGTGGAGGCGATCGAAGATGAGGCGGCCGCCGACGAGGTTGGCGCCAGTGCGGCGGCCGAGGAGCTGGAAGCTCCAAATACCTGGGTGGCGGCGGAACCACCGGCAACCACTCCCGATCCTCCCGACGACCCCATACCAGTCCGGATGTAAAGGTGAGCGAGATCGTTGGGGGTGGCCTGAAATCCGGGTTTGACCTCCAGCACTACGTGATACTGATTGAGCTGCGTGAAGATCGTCGAGACCTGCCGTTGGCCGTACGCGTCGTAGAGTGTTTGATCGATGCTGGAGGGCAGAATCCCCAGCCGCGACGCGGTAGTGCGATCAAACACCAGGCGCGCTTGCAGCCCTTCAGATAACTGGTCGCTGGCCACGTCGCGCATGGTGGGCTCCTTTTGCAACTGAGCCAGCATCTTCGGCGCGAAGGCGTTCAATTCGTCGACATTGGGGTCTTCAAGCGTGTACTGGAATTGGGTCCGGCTCACGCGGTCCTCCACCGTCAAGTCCTGCACCGGCTGCATGAACAGAGTGATGCCTGGCACTTGCGAGGCCAATTGCGGCTGCAGGCGTTGGATGATCGCGGTAGCCGTTTCCGAGCGCTCGTCCCTCGACTTCAAGTTGATGAGGATTCTTCCGGTATTGAGCGTAGTGTTGGTGCCGTCGATTCCGATGAACGACGACAGATTTTGGACGTCGGGATCCTTCAGGATGACCTGGGCGAGTTGTTGCTGCAGCTTCGCCATTTCCGGGAAGGACACGGTTTGCCCAGCTTCCGAAACACCCTGGATCACACCGGTATCTTGAATCGGGAAGAAGCCCTTGGGGATGATCCAAAACAAAACGCCGGTGAGGATCAGCGTGGCTACGGCGACCAGCAGAGTAGTGGTTTGGAAGCGCAGCACCACTTTCAGGGTCCGGTCGTAGAAGCCGAGGATGGCGTCCCATACCTTTTCGGAAGCGACATAAAAGCGTGTCTGAGCCGATTCCGGTTTATGCTTCAAAAGCTTGGAACACATCATCGGCGTGAGCGTCAACGACACGATCGCCGAGACGATGATGGTTACCGCCAGCGTGACCGCGAACTCGCGGAACAACCGGCCAACAATGTCCCCCATGAACAGCAGAGGAATCAGCACGGCGATCAGCGATATGGTCAACGACACGATGGTGAAACCGATCTGCGCCGAGCCCCGCAGCGCGGCCTGCATGGGATCCTCGCCTTCCTCGATATAGCGGACAATGTTCTCGATCATCACGATCGCGTCGTCCACCACAAAACCGGTCGAGATGGTCAGCGCCATCAGCGTCAGATTGTTGAGGCTGTACCCCAGCATGTACATCATGCCGAAGGTGCCGATCAAGGACAAGGGAACCGCCACGCTCGGTATGATGGTCGCCGCTATATTGCGCAGAAAGAGAAACATCACCATCACCACCAGCGCTACGGTCAGCAACAGTTCAAACTGCACGTCGGCTACGGAGGCGCGAATGGTGTTGGTCCGGTCGGTCAAAGTCGAGACCGTGATGGAGGCGGGCAACGTTTGTTTCAGTTGCGGAAGCAGCGCGTTGATACGATCCACCACGTCGATGATGTTGGCCCCCGGCTGCCTCTGAATATTGAGGATGACCGCCGGGGTCTCATTCATCCACGCGGCTTGCCGCTCATTTTCGGTGTCGTCAATCACGTCGGCGACGTCCGTCAACTTCACCGGCGCGCCATTGCGATAGGCGATGATCAGCGGCCGGTAATCGTTGCTCGAAAGCAACTGATCGTTCGCGCCAATTTGATAAGCCTGGTGCGTTCCGTCAAAATTGCCTTTGGCCTGGTTCACGTTGGCGGCAATAATCGCGCTTCGCAGATCTTCGAGATTGATTCCGAAAGAGGCGAGAGAAGTCGGATTGGCTTGAATACGCACGGCCGGCTTTTGACCGCCGCTGATGCTCACCAGTCCAACACCCTGTAACTGGGAGATCTTCGGCGCCAGCCGCGTATCGGCCAGATCTTCTACCTTGGACAGCGGCAGGTCGCTCGAGGTCAGCGCCAGGGTAAGAATCGGCGTGTCGGCGGGGTTGGTCTTGCTGTAGAGCGGAGGCGACGGCAGATCGGGAGGCAGATAGGTGCCGGATGCATTGATCGACTGCTGCACTTCCTGCTCGGCCACGTCGATGTTCAGAGTCAGGTTGAATTCCAGCGTGATGACGGAACTGCCGTCGGAGCTGGTGGAGGTCATCTGCTTGAGACCGGGTACCTGGCCGAACTGCCGTTCCAGCGGCGCGGTGACCGATGAGGCCATCACGTCGGGACTGGCGCCGGGATAGAACGTCGTGATCTGAATGGTGGGGTAATCTACCTCGGGCAACGCGGAAACGGGCAACTGCTTGTACGCGACAAAACCGGCCAACAGAATCGCGACCATTAACAAGGTGGTCGCAATGGGGCGCAGAATAAAGATCCGGGAAGGACTCATAACGTTGTCGAGTTTGCCCTAGCTGGATTTCTTACCCTTGCCGGCTTGACCCTGGCCCTGTCCCTGCCCCGGCGGCGAACTCTGCGATGACTTTTCTCCCTGGAAGTGAACCACCACTTTGCTGTTTTCCTGCAATTTGTCGACGCCCGTCATCACCACCGTATCCCCCGGCTGCAAACCCGAGGTCACTTCGGTTTGATCCCCTTCCGTGGTGCCAGTCGTGATGTTGCGCACTGTCACGGTAGAGTCCGGTTTCACCAGATATACGTAGGAGGATTGCGAGTTGAGTTGGACGGCGGCTACCGGCAACAGCGTTACGCCGGTCTTCTCCTGGACCAGCAGGCGCGCATTCACGAACTGATTGGGGAATAATTCTTTTTGCGTATTGGCGAAAGTGGCGCGCAGTTTCAGCGTGCCGGTAGTCGGATCGATCTGGTTGTCGATGGTCGTCAGGGTCCCGGAAGAAATCTTCCGGGTCATGCCGCGATCGAAAGCGTCCACCTGCAATGTCTGGCCGTGCTGCCATTTCTGCAACACTACTTGCAGTTGATCCTCGGCGATAGTGAAGATGACGGTGATCGGCTGGATCTGTGTAATCACCACCAATCCGTTGGTATCGGAAGCATGCACGATGTTGCCCGCGTCGACTAACCGCAAGCCCACACGTCCGGAGATGGGCGCTGTAATCTTGGTGTAGATCAGATTTACTTTAACCGCATCGATCAGACCCTGATCGGTTTTCACAATGCCTTCATCCTGGACCACCAAAGCCTTCTGGGTGGCTAGTTGCTGTTCCTGAATCGCGTTCTGTTTTAGCAGGGTTTCATAGCGCGCTTGATCCACCTTGGCATTGTCCAGTAGCGCCTGGTCCCGCACCAGTTGCCCTTGATACTGCGTCAATGTGGCCTCATAAGGACGGGGGTCGATTTCGGCCAAGAGATCTCCTTCGTGAACGATATCGCCTTCCTTGTAATGCAAAGCCATCAACTGCCCGTCCACGCGGCTCTTGATCGTGACGGTAGCCAGCGGGGTGACGGCTCCGAGGCCGTTGTAGTAGACCGCGATGTTGCCCTTGTGCGCCTTGACCGCCACCACCGGGATGGGACCGGCCGCTCCCCCTCGTCCCCCGCTCTTTCCACTGCCGGTACTAGTGGCGGCCGGTTGAGCGGTAGAACTCTTGTTCTTCGACCAGTAGTAGTAACCCGCCAATGCCGCCACGGCGAGGATGACCAGCCAGATCCAGATTCCTCTTCGCGGCTTCGAAGGGGGTTGCTCGGCGTGCGCGGGCAGAGTAGGCGGTTTGCTATCGGGCTTGGGTGCGGGTGGCGTTTGTAAGGCTTGCGTCTCGTTCATGATCTCTAAAGCTCCCTTTAGTATCCCGGTCTGCCAAGTTGCAGGCAAACTGCCGAATGGCCAGATTATTGTATGCCATTTGGCAGGGGCTCGGGTTTAGACGTGCAGAATCCCGCGCTGAATAGCGATGGTTACGGCATGGGTGCGGTCCGAGGCGCCCAGTTTCCCGAGGATGTTCTGCACATGCATTTTGATCGTCCCGCTGGCCGTTCCCAGCCGGCTGGCAATATCTTTGTTGGCGAATCCTTGGGCGACGAAGGCCAGAACCTCTACCTCCCTCGGGGTCAAGGCGATTTGCGGAAAATGTTCGCTGAGGCGCTCCAGCACGTCCGGTGGAAGCACCCGCTTTCCGGCATGCACCGCCCGAATTGCCCGGAGCACTTCGGTATGGACAACTTCCTTCAACAGGTATCCACGTACGCCGGCCTCAATAGCCGCATAAATATCCTGATCGCCGTCGTAGCTGGTCAGCGCCAGGATGCGGGCTTCCGGAAACTCCTGCCGGATCATTCGGGTCAATGTGACGCCATCGAGGTCGGGGAGGCGCAAATCCATCAGCGTTACGTCCGGTTCAAAGCGGCGAAAAAGTTCCATGGCCTCGTGACCGGTCGAGGCTTCGCCGGCCAGCACCATGTCCGCTTCCGTCGAGATCAAAGAAGCGATCCCCTTCCGCACCAGCGGGTGATCGTCCACGCACAGAACACGAATTGCCTGAGAGTTTTCCATTTACGTTATCCCTGCCTGCTTATTTGTGGGGCACGGTTATTAACCTGCGGCCGATTCATAATCGGCCCCGGGCGGGTTAATAACCATGTTGACCCATGTCTAACCCCGAACGTTAGTGAGGGGATCGGCGCCTGGTCCCGTCACTGACGTTCGGGGCTAGACGGAGGTGCCACTTGATTCAAGCAGCATCTCGTGGCACAGGCTTTAGCCTGTGCTGCTGGGCGGATCAATAACCCGCCGCAGGCTACTAGCCTGCCCCACACTTCTCAAGCGGCAGAGTCACCAGCACCAGCGTTCCATGCCCTGGCCTGCTGGTGATCCGGAACTCCGCGCCAATGCTTTCGGCTCGCTCCCGCATTCCAATCAGACCGTAATGCCCGGCGCGGCATGTCCGCTCATTCTCCTCGAATCCCGCTCCATCGTCGTGCACCGACAGACGGATCGCCTTTTCGTTTCCACGCAACGAGATCTTCAACAAATCGGCGCCCGAGTGTTTCTCGGCGTTGGTGATTGCCTCCTGGGCGATCTTCAAGAGATTTTCTTCCGCCTGCGCCGGTAAGCCGTCTGGAACATCGCCTAGGTCCAGCGCCACTCTACGAAACGCGGTGGTCTGTTTAGCGGCTTGGCCCAGCGATCCAGGCAGGCCACTGGCGCCTTGAGGGTTTCCGCGCAACCCCGCCACGGAGCGCCGGGCTTCTCTCAAACAGTTTCCCGCATCGGCAATGATCTCGTGTAGTTTCTCCCGGCTCGAAGCGGGCAGCGCCACCGAGAGCGCCTGCATCTGCATGGTGACGCCCGAAAATCCCTGAATTAGCGTGTCGTGCAATTCCCGCGCGATGCGGGTGCGTTCGCCAAGAACCAGGCGAAAATCGCGCCGTAATTGCTGGATCCGCATGCGGTAGGCCACCCGGCCCGCCACTGCCAGTAACAACAGCGCTGTGGCCAGGAACCAGCCCCGCTGATAGAAATGAGCCGGCACGGCGAACCCTACCGATGTACCAGCCTCATTGCAAGTTCCATCGACATTACAGGAGTTCACGCGGAAACGATAGCTTCCGGGAGGCACGTTGGTATAGAACGCCTCACGCCGCGATTCGGCTTCAATCCAGTTCCGGTCGAACCCTTCGAGCTTATAACGGAAGGTGAGCCGCGTAGGCGACCGGAAACTCAAACCGGCATATTGGAACTCGATGTTCTTGTTGCCTGGCGATAGTCGTTCAAAGTTCGCCGGGTCTTGGGTGCGTCCATCCACGATCATCGATTCGATCGCCACCGGTGGCGGCGCCAGTTTCACCGACAGCCGCGCCGGATCCACCACCAGCAGCCCCCGAATCGTGGAGAAGCACAGCCGGCCATCCTTCAGCCGCCAGGCTGCCGGCGAAATACCGGATTTGCATTCCACAATCTGTAAGCCATCCAGCGGGCTATAAGCCGTACTGGTGATGCGATGGCGTTTTCCCGAGGCGAAGGCGAGCAACTCCGCCCGCTGCACGCAGAAAATGCCTTTGCTCGAAGCCAGCCACAAACCGCCCTGATGGTCGCTGGTGATGCCGTAGATGTCGTCGTCGTACAAGCCATCCTGCGAGGTAAAACGGATCACTTTGCCGCTTCGCAGCAGCGCCAATCCTCCACCCACGGTGCCGGTCCAGAGGAGATCGCCATCGGCGTATAAAACGTCCGCGTTCCGGAGCGGAATCTCTCTTCCGGGAATTTGTTCCAGGGAATCCGGCCGGAAGGCAATTACTCCGGCCGATCCAACCGCGGCATAGACGTCGCCGGCTGCGTCTTCGCTGAACGACAACACCGGCGAACCCAATTTGCGCGTCATGGCGATCCGGCCGTTTCGCAAGACTGCTAAGCCTTCGGCTGTGCCGACCCAGAGATTTTGATTTTGGCCGGTATAAAGACTGCGTATGGAGTCGGACCGCAAACCCGCAACCGGAGACACTCGCCCTTGCTCCAACCGGTTTAGACCGGCTGCGGTTCCGATCCACACCTCGCCGGTGCGCGATCCGCCGAGCGCGGAAATCACGTCGCTAGAGAGCCCGTTGCGCTGCGTCAAGACCGAGGTCTGTGCGCCCTCCATCCGGGCCAAGCCAGCCCCAATTGTGCCGACCCACAGATTTCCGGCGGCGTCTTGAAAAACCGGACCGGTGTCGTTGCTCGGCAATCCTTCAGACGTGGTGATGGGGATGGTCCGCCGGTCCAGAAACTGATTCAGTCCCCGCTTGGTGCCCGCCCAGATGCTGCCCTCCCGGTCCTCGTAGACCGCGAAAACGGTGCTTTGGGAAAGCCCCTGTTTCGCGCCGAAACTCTGCATCTCAGAGCCCTTCAGCCTGCTAAGGCCTTCGCTGGTTCCGACCCAAATACTGCCATCGGCCCCCTCGACCAAGGATAAGATTTGGGCGTTCGTCCGCAACTGCTCTTTTCCATCTCGCAACTCGACAAGCCCTTCGGAAGTGCCAATCCATAGGGAATTGTCACGTCCGGCGAGCATCGCTTGCACTACGGCATAAGGTGGCGTCTGGCGCAAGATATAGGAGTGGAACTGCCGGCCGTCCCAGATCTTCAGGACGTTGCCGTGCCCTCCCGTCCAAACCGTGCCGTCACGGCGCAGGCACGCTCTTTCGATGTTGTCAGCTTGATAAGTTTCCCAGCGTCCATCGGAACCGCGGTGGGCCAAGCCATCTTGAGCGCATCCCCACAAATCGTCCGCGGACCCCGCAGCCAGGCAGCGAAGGTTCTCCGGGAACTGCTCCACACGACGCGAACCTTGAATCCGCAGTAATCCTCCCCGGTTGTTGATGGCCCACAACAAATCGTGTCGTGCATCTTCAAGGAGTTGACCCGTGCCATCTTGATCGGCGGTGAACCCGGCGATTTCCGCCAGGGAACTGAAACGTACTCCGTCGAACCGCAGAAGCCCTCGATCGGTACTCAGCCAGAGGAACCCATCCGGGGCCTGCCGGATGTCTCGAATTGCCGTGGGCGGAAGTCCTTCCGCGGCTTGCCAGATACGGTGAAAAGCCTGGGTTAGGGCACGGTTAGAATCCAGCCCAAAGGCGGGCACGCCCGAGGCGCAAATCAACGCCAGCGAGCAAAGACACGGGACGAGATAACCAGAATGGGGCCGCATCAAGTGGAGGATCGCGAAGTCAGCGAAAGCGCCTAAAATACTGACGATCAAATCCGTTACGCTGGTTACCCAGGCCAGAGGCCCAGACGGGAGTTGAAGCTGCGCCATTTGGCGCACGTCGGTGCACTGAATCCACACTTGGGCAATCTTTCCTCAGCGGGGCGGGTAAGTGGCATCTTGTGCTCGATGCGGAACTTAACAGTCTAAGTATCAGTAGTTTGCTGATCTTCGCCAGGCTTAGGTCCTGGTAACGAAACGAAAGATCTGCCGTAGACTCCGAAGGCCCCGGTTTGGTAAGGTGAATGCTTAACTAACTAACAAAGAAACTTAACCAAGCGGGGATGTCTACAGATGTGTTCCGGATGCCGGATTCGTGTGTTCGAGGTGTGCCTTTTCATCGCTGTTTCAGCAACGGCCGAAGCAGCTTCCATTTATAGCCCCGCAGGCATATCCGTCACCGTTTCCGCCACCGGCTCTTATGCAATAAACGTTACCTCACCTGCCTGGCAATTCGCAGGCGGCGTTGGCCACCCGGTTTCCTCGATCGCGACCGGCGGCGGCTCCGATTCCATAGGGCCCTTTGCTCAGATTACGTTCGCCTACACGGTGGACGGTCCGCGCCGGGGCACGATCCGCGCTTACTCTAATCGTAAGGCCGTCTTATTCATCGATTCCTACGACTCCAGCGCGGCCAACGGATCGCCGTTTCCGGTGCTATCGCAATATCCCAAGTTGCCCTATCACGTGACTTTTGGGGGTATGTTCTCGGTGCCCAGCTTCCCCGGCTGGGCCCCCGAAAGCCCCTGGTTTTTCTGGGACGCCAGTAAGAATGTGTTCGTCGTTTCCCCAGCCGACCACTTCATGACCGCCGCTACCAATTGGGATTCTCAACAGCGCCTGGTATCGGGGATTGATGCCAGGATCACCGCGTTTCCTTCCGGCTTTGAACATAAGACGCTGCTCTTGCTGGAAGAGGGGATCAACCAGGCGTTCGATTCGTGGGGTCACGCGATGACCGACTTGTACCAGAAAGTCCGGGCCCCCAACGACGGGGACACGACGCTCCGAATGCTGGGGTACTGGACGGACAACGGCGCGTCTTACTACTATCGCCAGGCCCCCAATCTGTCGTATGAGGACACGCTCACAGCCGTGAAGGCGGGCTTCGATCAGATTGGGATTCAACTCGGCTACATGCAACTGGACAGTTGGTTCTATCCCAAAGGACCGAATCAGGACTGGAAAGATTTGTCCGACGGAATTTATCTTTACGAGGCAGCACCGGACTTGTTCCCCGACGGCTTGAAGGCTTTTCAGACCAAGGTCGGCGTGCCGCTGGTCACCCATTCCCGCTGGATTGACGCGACTAGCCCGTATCGCCAGGAATATCAGATGTCGGGCAATGTCGTGACCGATCCGCTTTACTGGAACAACCTGGCGGGCTATCTGCGCGAGAGCGGAGTGATCCTGTACGAGCAGGATTGGCTGGGGTTGAACGCCAGCCCCGTCTTCGATTTGAACGATGCCGACGCGTTCCTCGGAAACATGTCCGCCTCGACCGGCCAACAGGGCCTGGACATGCAGTATTGCATGGGCACGCCCCGGCACTTTCTGCAGAGTCTCGTGCTGCCCAATCTCTCCAGCGTGCGTTCCGGCCAGGACCGATTCGGCCAGACGCGTTGGACCAACTTTCTCTACAGCAGTAGGTTTGCCGGCGCTCTCGGCCTCTGGCCGTTTACCGATGTCTTTATGAGCGGCGAGACGCAGAATCTGGTGCTGGCGGTACTTTCAGCCGGACCGGTTGGCGTGGGCGACCCTCTCGGCTCATTGTCTCGGAACAACCTGCTGAGCGCGGTCCGTCCCGACGGCGTCATTGTGAAGCCAGACATGCCGCTGACCCCGGTGGACGCGAGCTTCTTCACTCACTCCGGCGGCGATATGACGCAGCCCATGGTCGCCTCCACCTACAGCTCTTTCGGCGATTGGAAGGCTACCTACATAGTGGGATACGATCAGGGTACCGGCGCTTATCCGGCGCTTCAGTTCTCCGATTTCGGACTGACCGCGCCGGGTTATCTGTACGACTTTCTGGCCGATACGGTAGTGCCGGTACAACCGGCGGATGCCTACCCCACGCCGCAGAACGGCTTTTCCTACACAATTCTCGTCGCCACAGGACGCTCTGGGATCACCATGCTAGGCGATTATAATCAGTTCGCCGCTTTAGGAAAACAAAGAATTCCGGCATTTCTGGACGATGGGAGTGTGCACTTGACAGTGGCTTTCTCGAGCGGTGAAACGGAACGGATTGTGCACGGGATTTCGCCCAAGGCGCCGCGCACTACGATGCGGTCGGGCAAGTTCATCAATTCTTTCTATGACCAAGGCACGCAACGCTTTATGCTGACCGTCGGTCCAGGTACAGATGCGCTGGCGGAACTCGATGTGTCGTCTGATGGGACGCACATCGGCCGCACCTGCCTCGGTGAAAATTGTAAAGTTTATTGAGTTTCTGCCGGCGCCGCAACTCGCATAACGCATAAGGGTTCACGAGATTGTGTCGATAGTCACGTGTGTCGACGAGGGGGTAGATCACTGGAAACGTCCAGCTTCCCCTCAACACTAACTATCGTGTCTTATGCGCTGTCGTTTCAGAGCTTATGATTCCGCGGTCTTATTCCTGGTTTCTCTAAGCGTTACTGCTTACCCTCAAGCGATTTCTAACTACAACGTAGCGACGGCAAACTACGACGGCCAGCGCACCAATTCTAATTCCAGTGAGAGCGTCCTCACGCCGCAAAACGTCGCCAGCGCAACGTTCGGGCGACTGGGAACGATTGGCGTGGACGGGCAAATTTACGCTCAGCCACTCTATGTGAGCACGGTAAGCATTCCGGGAATCGGCGTTCGCAACGTGGTTTATGTAGTGACCATGCACAATAGCGTTTATGCGTTTGATGCCGATAGTCTCTCCGCAACACCTTTCTGGCAGGTCAATCTCGGCACATCCGTGCCATCCTCGGTGATCTACACGAAGTTCGTGGACATTCGTCCCGAGGTTGGCATTCTGAGCACACCCGTGATCGATACCGGCCGTGGAGTTTTGTACGTGGTTGCGGAAACCTACGAATCCGGCGCGTGCGTTTTTCGTTTGCATGCATTAGGCCTGGCCAACGGAACGGAAATGCTGCAAGGGCCAGTTGTGGTGGGTGCGTCCGTATCGGGGATTGGAGATGCCAGCGTCAATGGCACTATTACTTTTGATCCGTTACAACACATTCAGCGTCCAGGATTGCTTCTTTCCGGCGGAAAAGTTTTCATCGCGTTCGGCTCCCACGCCGATTCACCTCCTTATCACGGCTGGATCGTGGCATACGACGCTTTCAACCTCCAGAACCAGGTTGCGGTCTGGAATACGACCAGCAACGGCGGCAGCGGCGCAGTGTGGCAATCGGGCCGCGCACCGGCCGTCGATTCCAGCGGCAATATCTACGTGAGCACTGGCAATGGAGACTACGACGGCGTCGCGAATTTTGGGGAAAGTTTTATCAAACTCTCGAGCAAGCTATCCGTGCTTGACTGGTTCACGCCTGACGATTGGCAGACCTTGAGCAATGGCGATTACGATCTCGGCTCCACCGGAGCGGCGCTGGTTCCGGGAACCGACTTGGTCGTGGGCGGCGACAAGTATGGCAGCATCTATAGCCTGCACACCGGCGCTCTGGGACACCTCACTTCGGCTTCCGGCCCGGGGTTGCAAAGTTTTCCCGCCGTGCGCTTCGGCGGGATCTTCAATATCGCGCTTTTACCGGATGCCGATGGTTCAATCCGGCTTTATGTCCTCGAGCAGGGCAACGGTTTGCGCGAGTTTCAATTGACCGCCGGCGAGTTCAACACCACTCCAGTTGCCGTGGCCAACTCTCAATACGACATTCCTTACGATGGCATCGCGGTGTCGTCAAATGGCGGCAAGCTGGACTCGGCGATCGTCTGGCTCACCACCGGCAATCACAACGTGAGTCCGGCCCCTGGAACGCTGCATGCCTTTAACGCGCAAACCCTGACAGAGCTGTGGAATAGCGACATGGTCTATGGCCGCGATACGCTCGGCCTTTTTGCCAAATTTGTCGCGCCCACGGTAGCGAATGGAAGAGTGTTCGTGTCTACGTTTTCTAACCAGTTGGCGATCTACGGATTGCTTGCGTCCGTGCCGCCCAGCAGTGCTCCGGTAATTGCCGCGGTCACCAATGGAGCGACGTTCCGCGGCCATTCCGTGGCCCCCGGAGAGGTCGTCGCTATTTTTGGTTCCGCTATTGGGACATCGTTGCTGACTTCGGGCCAAGTGGCCCAAACCGGAACCTTAACCGATCAGTTGGCCGGCTACAGGGTGCTTTTCAACGGCACTCCGGCTCCCTTGCTTTACCTATCCAGCAGCCAGGTGGGCGCAGTCGTGCCTTGGTCGGCATCCGGCACATCCGCGACGGTTCAAGTCACCGACGGACAGCAGTCGTCTCCGCCGGTTAGCGTCAACCTGGCGCCCTCGGCTCCAGGCATCTTTACCGCTGACAGCAGCGGAGTTGGACAAGCCGCCGCTCTCAACCAGGACAGCTCTATCAATTCGCCTTCCAATCCGGCGCCTGCTGGCTCGGTAATTGTGTTGTATGCGACCGGAGGCGGCCTAATGAGCCCGGCCAGTCTGGATGGGCAGATCACGCCCTTGAGCCCGCTGCCCCAGTTGCAGCTTCCAGTCACCGTGCTGATTAACAACCAACCTGCGACCGTGCTGTACGCGGGCGCGGCCCCAGGCTTGATCGCCGGAGTGCTGCAAATCAATGCCATGATTCCAGCCGGCACACCCTCCGGGAATTCCATCCCGGTAGCGATCCAGATCGGCAAACCGGTGAGCCCGCCTGGCGTTTCGATCGCAGTGCAGTGAGCGGCGTTCAACGCGTAGCGCCACGAGTAGCGACTCCCGCTTGCCCCCGTCTAACCCCGAACGTCAGTGAGGGGACCGGCGCGCCGCCACCTGCAATCGAATAAACTCCACCGTGCGCCGCAAAATATCCCGCGTCCGTTCGTTGTCGTCACGAGCGTCGAATCCGTGCTGGCCGGCGGCGTGATTCAAGACGTCAATAGTTGCGTTTTTCTTTAGCGCCTGGAGGATGAATTGGTCCATCGCGTCGTTCAAAGCGGGCATGTCGAGTCCGGCGCGAGCAACCAGCAAAGGAAGCAGGTTTCCTGTGTTCGCCGCAAGCTGCGTCAGTGGGGAGAACTCCTCAGCCCGTGCGTGCAACGCCGCGTAATATGCGATCACGCAGCGTACGCCGGCGTGCGATTCGCGCAGAAAAGGGCTCAAGAAGATACCGCAGCCTGAGAAGGCCCATAGGCAGAGCCGATTCTCATCGACATTTAGCGCCTCTCCATGCTCGCGAATATATTGAACCAGGTCCCGAATGTCTGACATAGCTTCGTTTACAAGTTCCGGCCCAAAGAATCTGTGGTCAAACATAATCGCGGACAAGCCCGAGGCGCCGAGCAGACGGCCGTAGGATTGAAAAAGGCCCCAGTCCTTCGGAGTGGTCAGCAGGTTGGGTGGTATCGGCCCTCCGTGGATCAGAATCACGCACGGGGCGGCTGCGCTTACCGGGGGACTGTACAAATCGAATTCAACGCCAGTTGGAAGACTTTGCCGCCGGACCACTACCTCTTCCATGCCCGGCACCTGGTAGTGGATGTGCGCTTGCGCGGCCATCTTGACCCAGTCCGGATCTTCTCGTTTGGATTGCGCTGGTTCCATGCAGCTACGATAACTCAGGATTTTCCCTGACTTATGGTTCCGGCTATCCCGCTGGTACCGTAATGTGATCGTGACTGGTTGGAGGCGCGCGGTAGCGCTTGCGTTCCTTGAGCTACCGCAGCCTGGAGCGTCTTCTCAAACCACCCAGGGCCTGATTTCGTGACGGATCAAACGCACACCCGCGTAATGGCTTTAGTGGCCCGACGTGCTCGCGCCGAGTCCACCGGCATTGCAGCCCTTGCAGATACCGAAGCCGCTTCCGTTGGCTTGAATGAAGCCGCAGGTTGATGTGAGGTGCGTCAATTCCGCTGCGCTCAAAGCGGCGAAAGAGAAGGCAGTCTCGGTCAGCGAGTAGCTGGGCGTTGCGGTCGAAGTGTTCTGGTGAAGCGTGGTGTTCCAGACAAGCAGGCCGTGGACTAAACTATCAGGCGTAACTGCGGAAGCATCGCAGGGAGAAGTCAAATTGGCCACGGCCTTGACGATAACGGCCGACGGAATGGCCGGCGTTAGCGGGTTGCTGATCAACGAGTTGATAACGGACAACGATTGTAGACCGCCCGGGGTCACTAAGCAGGTACAGCAGGAGATCAGTTCAGCCGCCGCATCAAACGTGTACAGGTTCGCGCAGATGTTGGTCGCTGGATCGCTGGAGCCGGTCACCAACCCGACAGCCTGTGTGTGAGCGCCTGAATTGGTCATGTCGACGTACGAATCACCGCGGTCTAGGTTGGAGGAATAGTTGACTTGGAAAACATCCGACGTCAATCCCAGAAGGCCTCCTTGGGAGAAAGCAACCGGCGAAAAAGCCACAGCCGCCGCGAGAGCAAGTGCCAAACGCAAGTGCATGTAATTGGGAAACCTCGGCTACGACATTATCAGGCCCTGGGTATGCAGGCAATCCTCCATTTGAAGTAGTCCAAAGGCTAATAGAGGTTGGCAAATTGCCCGCAGGATATTCATTAATATAGCCTTGGAGGAGACGGCTGATAACGGCCGCCTGGCACTTTCCAGCCCGAGTCCTAGTAGCAAACCGCTTGTTTCGCTGCCCCGTCACAACGGTTTGGATAGAGAGAATCGGGGGTTCTGCCCCACAGATGCTCGTTTTGAATCG
>DATFZA010000610.1:0-2996 GCA_035314765.1 Bryobacteraceae bacterium | reverse complement strand
GATTTGGACCACGCCCACAAGGCCGGGCGTGTCGCCGATGAATGCTATGGGCGCGTTAACGCCCGCGACGGTAACCGTGGCATTTTGCACGGGCCGGGGAAGATTTGCCAGGGCGGTTTGCGCCGCTGGCGCCGCGCCGGTTGCCAACTGCGGCGTTAGCACGCCAGCTCCCGTAATAAACAGGGAGATGGTCTGGCCGCGCGCGGCGCTGGTGTTGGGCACCGGAGCCTTGTTCTGGTCGGCAAAAATTCCCGGAGCAGTGGCGCCGATGGCGAAGGACTTCGTCGAGACCTTGCCATTGTTGTTGATGCTCAGCAGTGCGTTTGAATTGGCCGCCGTTTCGTAGGGAATTTGTAGATTGATTTGTCCCGCGGAAACGTAGTAGAGAGGAGCGGCGACGCCATTGATGGTTGCGGCTACACCGTTCATCGAAAATGGAAGCGGCACACTACTGGCCGCTTGGGCGGCAGGCGCCAGTTCCGACCCGAAAACACTTAAGGTCATGCCCGGCGCGGAAGCGACAACAAAAGAAGCGCCGTTAGTGAGCCCGCCGATGGAAAGGACGGTTCCCGCGGAGCGTGAAGCCGACTGTACGGTGACGTTGACCGATCCAGTGACGCTACCGAAGGTGGCCACGATCGTCCCGGAGCCCTGTGATAGCTGTGAACCGGTGACCACGAGAGTGGCCGTTGCGGTTCCGGCCGAACCCACCAGATTCGCCGAACCCAAGGAGTTGCCAGCGATGGAGAACGACACCGCTCCGGCCGGCGTGTTGCCGGTCGTGTCCGTGACTGTGGCGATCAGGTACACCGTGTCCGTTACTCCGGCGGGATTCAGGCTGCTGATCACGGAAATGCTTTGTGTCTCCACGGGAGGGACAATTTTGCCACCGCTCCAGGCTACTGCCAGATTGTATGCATCCACTGAGCCGAGCCCCGCTGCCTGATCGTATCCAGGGCCGGCATTGTAGCCAACCGGCATGGGTGTGCAGCCGAAAGCGCGCCGTCCGCAGGAGACCTCTACCAGATTGTTTCCGGTGGTGATGTCATGGAAAACACCAGAACTGGTCTGCGCCAATGAATACAACTTCGGATTGATGTTGCCCAGGCCTTTGGAACTGAGATATTGATTCAAGAGCGCCGTCACACCGGCGAAGACAGGAGTGGGGACCGACGTCCCGCCGTAAACTTGAAGGCTGCCGCCGGAGTACACTAAATACCCATCATGATCGGCGGAAGCCGAAAGGGAAACGTCGGGAACGTCGCGAGCGTTGTCCGCTGGGACGCCTGGGCCGGTCTGCCAGGATGGCTTGGTGAAGAATATGCTTGCGCCGCCACCGCTCGCCGACGGCGTGCCGTCCGCGGCGCTGTCGTTCCAGGTAGTCTCGGGTATATACGACAGGGCGGAGGCGAAAGTGGTGGAGTTGGTGGTGTTCCAAAACTGGCCGCTTCCCTCCACGAATTCAGTTCCACCAACGGAGGTGACCTCCGGAATGCTGCCGGGCGTGTCTACGGCCAGACCGGGGTTTTGAGAGTCGCCGCAATCGGCTGCGCCGTTGTCACCCGAAGCGGCAAACCAAGTGATCCCCTGCGCATTGCCCTGCTGCGCCCAGGAGCGGAAAGTGTCCGCGTCGGACTGCCCGGTTTCCTGCTCGCACAGCCCGTAGCTCACGCTAACCACTGGCGCCAGATTCTGGTCGATGGCATATTGGACGGCCTGCAGCACATCGGACGTGTAGACAAAGAGAATGCTGGCATTGCGAGCAACTGCGCCAGACCATTCCAGATCGAGATCCGCTTCGCCCAGGTCGTTGTTACTGAGGCCGGGATCCTGTGAGTTTGGCACCAGCATCACCTGCGGATCGTTGGCGGTCAATCCGTATTTTGTGCGAAAGGCTTCGATATCGGAAAGATTGATCTGTGTTTGGCCGGCGATGACCAGCGTTTGCCCGGTTCCGGTGAAGCCGGCTTTGTAAAGAGAAGAAATGTTGTAGATGGTGGCGAGATCGTCGGGCGCAAGGTAGTGGTTGCCGGAAGTTGCCGAGGTGTAATCTGGCGATGCGGAGCCTGGCGTGCGCGGCGCGGCCGGACGACTCTTGGGTTTCATACGGAAATCGTTCAGGCCGCGAAATCCGTGAATCACGCCACTGAAGGCCGCCGGCACGGACGGCTCAGTGGCATTGGCGAAATGCATTTCGCCCTCGACCAGGTAGCGATGCAGCTCGGTTTGGAACGCGCCCTCCATCTGCGCCGCGGTACCGCTCACCGCAATCCAGCTCTTGCCACGCGATACCGCGGCGACCGTTAACCCTTGCGACTTTAGCCAGGAGGTCAGCGTGGCGATGTCCGCGTCGCTCACGCCGAAGCGCTGCGCATATTCTTCCGGTGTTAGCCACTGATGGTAGTTCGGTGAGGCGGGGTTCTGCTGGTCCTGAAGCAACTGATCGAGGCCCGTCTGCTGGCTGGGTGATTTGGCCAGTTCGATGGTTACATAAGAAATTGCCAGCGACGGCGAAACGCGCCCTTGGTCGAACTCAGGAAGCGCTTTGGGATGCACTTGTCCGGTGAATTTGACGCGTTGTGCGTTGTCGATTTTTTCCGTGATCCGGCTCTGCTGGGCCAACCCGCCTCCGGTGAAGGCTGCCAGAGAAACAAAAGCTAGAGTTCGAGTTTGCATGAATTGGTTCTTACCGTCAGAGGGATGCGCAGGGCCTATAAATCATGACGGCGCCGGGGGTCAAGTCGTTGCCCCGAAAAGTCTGGCGGAAGACCTGAATTAGCCCTACGGGTGCAATCGATTATGGCTCCCGCTTAGCCTTGAAACCGGCGCGCTTGCTATGTAGTACCTCCAGATTTATCTCCTAGTTTAGGAGAGACAGGAGAAGCTCAGTTTCTGGCGATCAAGCTTGGCTCGTCTGTACCCGGATTCCTGGTAGCTTTGTCTCGCGGGCGTTGGTCTTGGCTGCTTCCCGCCAGAACTCTGCCTACGAACACCGG